>JBLIML010000001.1:0-105287 GCA_047638675.1 Planctomycetota bacterium
GCCGCTAACAAATCATTTTCTTCAATAGCCAGGCTACGATTCAAACCTATAAAATCACCACTCTCGCAGACCGGTCCAACAATGTCATAATCCGCTACCGCTGTGGATTGCTGTTCTTTGACAGGCAATATGGCTAACCAGGCGTCGTACAATGCGGGTCGTAGCATATCGTTCATGGCTGCATCGACAATGGCAAAATTCCGACCGCTATTTTTCTTAATATACTCAACACGCATCAACAACACCGCCGCATTACCAACGATCGAACGGCCTGGCTCAAGAAGTAATTCGTATGAGCTGTCATTAATCGTTGTACATATAGCCTGAACCAGGTCCTCAGGACTTGGCGGAGATTCCTCCTGATAACGAATACCGAGACCACCACCCGCATCAATATGCTGCAAATGAATATTGTGGCTTTTTAATTGCTCTACCAAACGCATTATTTTATCGAGAGCATCTATATACGGCGCAATTGTCGTAATTTGCGATCCGATATGACAATCAATGCCAATGATATTGATATTGCCCAGTTGCTGAGCCTCTATAAAACTTTCCAGCGCATTTTCGTAGGCAATGCCAAATTTGTTATCCTTCAGGCCCGTCGAGATATAGGGGTGAGTGGCCGCGTCCACGTCAGGATTTATTCGCAATGACACCGGTGCCTGCATTTTTTTCTCAGCGGCTACCTGATTAAGGCGAAGCAACTCAGATTTTGACTCTACATTGAAACACTTGATATTGACCTCTAACGCCCTGGCCATTTCATCGCGTCTTTTACCGACTCCTGAAAAAACGACTTTGGCCGGATCGCCGCCCGCTTTCAACACTCGCTCCAATTCACCAACAGAGACAATATCAAAACCCGAGCCCAATTTTGCTAATACGCTGAGCACGGCAAGGTTACTGTTAGCTTTGACAGCGTAGCAAATCAAATGTCGACGTTGCAGAAGGGAATTATTGTAAGCGTGCCACTGACTTTCAATGGCTGCGCGAGAATATACATAAGCGGGCGTGGAATAACGCTCGGCAACATTGCGCAAAGAAACTCGCTCAGCGAATAACTCACCGTTGGAATAATGAAAATTTGACATCAACTCAGACTAGTTGCGCGTAATGAACAATTGCGACGTACTTTTTACCGGGCTGATAAAGATCACCTTTTTGCCCACAGCCTGCAAGCGACACGATAACAAACAACAAGGTGACTATTTTGATTATTTGAAGACTCATGCCATTCTCCCAGGGCTGGATTTATTGCCCATCACGTGAGCGGGATGAAGCATAGCAAATTATCCACCTTACGAAAAATGACTTGCATACCTGGAGACAAAATTGCGACGATCAGTGAAATGAAGGTTTCCGGTAACTTAGCTTAGATAAGATAAAAATGACAACGAACTCAATAAATGAAGCTGTGATTTTGGAACCCGCCGGCAAACACCGCGCTAGTGTTGTCTGGTTGCACGGCCTTGGTGCTGATGGACATGATTTTGAAAGCATCGTCCCGGAACTTGGCTTGTCTGACGAGCTGGGTATTCGCTTCATCTTCCCCCACGCACCTAAACGTCCGGTCACTATTAATGGGGGAATGATCATGCGTTCCTGGTATGACATAAAAAATCCGGACCTCCGCCAGCAGCGTGATAGAGACGATTTTGACGGCTCTGCAGCCATCCTTGCTTCCTGGATAAACGCCGAAATAGCGTCAGGCATACCTGCCGACAAAATTATTGTCGCGGGTTTCTCCCAGGGAGGCGCCATTACTTTGCATTGCGGCCTGAGCTTCCCACTAACGCTCGCGGGACTTCTGGTCTTATCTTCGTATTTACCCTTTGCTGATGTCACGGAACAGCAAGCGTCGAAGGCGAACAAGGAAACGCTAATTCTAATGATGCACGGTCAACATGACCCGGTAATTCCCATAGATTTTGCCAGGGAATCCTGCGCCTTACTGAAAAGTCTACAGTATCCAATCGAGTGGTATGACTATCCTATGCAGCACGGCTTGTGCCTGGAAGAAATCAGGCAGATCAGTGATTGGTTGACGAGAACATTGGGCGATTAAGAAACGAGTGTGAACTCTCGATAATTTATTTACTCGCCTGCCGAGGTCTGCGGGGTCTTGATTTCGAATCTCGTCCTTGTCCCTTGTTAAATTTGCTGGGCGCCCTTTTCAATCTAATCGGCGGCTTTAATTCCATGAGTAAATCGTCGGTAACTGATTCGGTTGGAATTTTTTGACCGATAAACTCCTCGATTTCCGGTAGTGAAAAAACGAACTCTTCACAAGCGAGGCTAACCGCATCGCCAGCCGCGCCGGCACGCGCTGTGCGACCGATCCTGTGCACATAATCTTCCGCATTTTGCGGCATATCGTAATTGAAAATATGACTCACTTCCGGAATATGCAGGCCACGCGCGGCCAAATCTGTCGCTACCAGAATAGGCAATCTGCCTTCGGAAAAATCCTTAAACAGCGTCTGACGTTTTTTCTGCGGTACATCCCCTGACAAAATGGCCGATTGATAACCATTGCTTTCTAGATAACCCCAAATCAGCTCAGCAGTACGCTTCGTATTAACAAAGACAATCGTTCGTGTTGGATCAATGCGTCGTAACAAGCCAAATAATAACTTGGCCTTATCTTCCTTGGATACATGATAGAGACACTGTGTAACCCTGTCGGCCGTCACCTGTTCAGGATTGATACGGACGATGTCCGGATTATTCATGTGCTCATAAGCAAGCTCAGTAACGCGATAAGATAAAGTCGCCGAGAACAACATGTTGAGTCTTTTCGCCGCATCCGGCATCCGTCTTAAAAGAAAACGAATATCTTTTATAAAACCGAGATCAAACATCCGGTCAGCTTCATCGAGCACCATCACTTCAATATATTTAAGCTTCAATACACCTTGTTTCTGATAATCAATGAGACGTCCAGGGGTGCCAACAAGGATATCGACGCCAGCCGCAACCATGTCCCTTTGTTGCAAATAGTCCACGCCACCGTAGACGAGACCGACACTCAGATTGGTAAACTGGTTCAGCAACAAAGCATCATTGTAAATCTGGATAGCAAGTTCGCGGGTTGGCGACATTATTAGTGCCCGAGGTTGCGCTTGTGGCGGAGCCTCGTTGCTCAACAGGTACTGCATAGTCGCTAATAAAAAGGCTGCCGTCTTTCCTGTGCCGGTTTGCGCTTGTCCTGCCATGTCATCGCCAGCAAGAATTAAAGGCAAGGTGGCAGCCTGGATTGGCGTGCAGGCGGTAAAGCCGATGACCTGTAATGCCTTCTGTAAATCGCTATGTAAATTCAGGGCACTAAACTGAATGGGTGTTGTATCCGGAATAATCAATTCTCCTTGTAACGCTAAAAATTCTGAAATGGACTAATGACTTGCATTTGTAGCATAAATTCGCTGAAATGGCGTTCCTTATACAACATAAAGGCCATTAATAAAAATGAATGAAAGTATTATTCATGTCAAAGACTCGACATTTGAAGAACAAGTATTGAAATCTGATTCACCCGTTATGGTGGATTACTGGGCAGAATGGTGTGGCCCCTGCAAAATGATTGCACCTATCCTCGATGAAATCGCCGACGAATACAGTGGCAAACTGACTGTAGCGAAACTTAATATTGATGAAAATCAGGAAACACCGCAGAAATATGCCGTGCGTGGTATCCCCACGTTGATGATTTTCAAAGATGGTGAAGTCGCCGCTACGAAAGTGGGCGCCGTATCCAAATCTCAGCTATCCGCTTTTATTGATAGCGCCATATAAATTTACTGGACGAATGTAAAACAACGTGCTAGTTTGACTGACAATATCAACCCGTTCTTTCTGATTAACCCCTCAAAATAGTATTTTTTAGAATTTACAAAGTTATTTGTTCGGGCATGAATTATGCCCGTATTTTCTATCCACTTAACCCACACACTTCCGTAGTCTATGAACCTAACAGAACTCAAACAACAACCCGCATCCGATCTCATCACTCTGTCTGAAACCCTTGGCCTTGAAAATCTTGCTCGCTCCCGCAAGCAGGACGTTATATTTGAAATACTCAAGGCGCACGCCAAAAAAGGCGAAGATATATATGGCGATGGCGTTCTGGAAATACTCCAGGATGGATTCGGTTTTTTGCGCTCCGCTGGCAGCTCCTATCTTGCAGGACCCGACGATATCTACGTTTCACCAAGCCAGATAAGACGTTTCAACTTGAGAACAGGCGATAATATCGCCGGGAAAATTCGACCACCAAAAGACGGTGAACGTTATTTTGCTTTACTCAAGGTTGCTGAAATTAATTTCGAAGCGCCGGAGAAAGCGAAAAATAAAATTCTGTTTGAGAACCTGACGCCTCTATTTGCTCAGGAACGTTTAAAACTCGAATTAGGAAATGGTAGCACCGAAGATATAACACCCCGCATTATCGATCTGGTCGCCCCTATCGGTAAGGGACAACGCGGCTTGATAGTATCACCACCGAAAGCAGGAAAGACCATGATCCTGCAATCCATCGCACAATCCATTGTGCATAACCAACCTGAATGCCATCTGATTGTACTGCTAATAGATGAACGACCGGAGGAAGTCACAGAGATGACGCGCTCGGTTCGTGGCGAGGTGATCTCAAGTACATTTGATGAACCGGCAAGCCGGCACGTACAGGTGGCAGAAATGGTGATCGCGCGCGCAAAACGCCTGACCGAACACAAAAAAGATGTCGTGATCCTTCTGGATTCTATCACTCGTCTCGCTCGAGCATACAACACAGTCGTACCTGCCTCCGGTAAAGTGCTGACCGGTGGTGTTGATGCCAATGCGCTGCAACGTCCCAAACGTTTCTTTGGCGCCGCACGTAATATTGAAGAAGGTGGCAGCCTGACCATTCTGGCAACAGCGCTAGTCGAAACCGGTTCTCGTATGGACGACGTTATTTACGAGGAATTTAAAGGTACCGGTAATATGGAGCTACATCTGGACAGAGAAATTGCCGAAAAGCGCATCTATCCTGCCATCAATATCAATCGTTCCGGCACACGTCGTGAAGAATTACTGACCGACAAAGATGAATTGCAGAAAATTTGGATACTTAGAAAACTCTTACATCCCATGGAATCACTTGCAGCGATGGAATTTCTGATGGAGAGACTAAAAGCGACCAAGAACAACGCTGAATTTTTTGATGCGATGAAGCGATAGTTCTTTTTACAATTTTGCTAATGAGACTGATTAATCCGTCTCAATTTATCTTCCTGCGTTAATCTGTAAAACTTTCTTAATTCCTGTAGCAACTCTTGCCTCCCCTGATTATTCAGGAAATTTGACTCAAGTTGCCAACAGTATTTTTCCGCGAGATTACTGGCATCGCGGTAACGTTGCAATTCTGATTCGTCCAGCATTTTATGGAAACTTACCTTCTCAAATAATAGCTGCCTGAGCTGTCCAGGCGCTAAGCGTTCGTTTTGTCTTTCCAGACACAACACCAGCATGACAAACTTGTCTATTTCAGCCTGAAGCTCCATTTCCAGCATGGTGACACTACGATCAAAGGAGGCGTTCCAGATCAGGTACAGAAAATGGCTGACACCCTCAAGGGCCAAACAAAAATCTTCCAGGTTACCCTGGTGCAAATGTTGCATTGGATCATCATCTATTATTCTTTCGACAACATCATTATGCAAATACAATGACAAACTCAATTCACCGCCGTCTTGTCTAAGCAGTAATTTTTCTTTCAGATGCGGGTTTGAATTGCTGTTGTCCAGCGTAGTTGCAAGACAATGATTCGTAATCAAATAGTCATTTACATTCTGAGCGATATTAAGCTCGTAAATGTCCTGCAACTGCGCTTGTAGGTTTGTGAAAGAAATATCAGATCCTAGTGTGTAAGCCTGTTGACTTTCACGGTTTGAATGCCGAGCTTTTGTAATTTGTTCTCGGCGTTTTTACTCCCACTACATAGCCAGATTTCATAGAGTCTCAGTACATCCCTATCGTTACTCAGGTTTGTTCTATCGCCAACTTCTGCGAGCACATCTACAAATTCAGCGAAACGATCTGAGAGTTCATGAAAGATCGTGCTAAAGACTTTTGTGCTTCTGGAAACCCGACTTGAATCCGCCAGAAATCCATAGGCGCTGCCGCCCATGTTTATGTAGTAGTCCACATCCACCAGGCTACGGCCCAAACTCTGAGGAAACAGTCCTGAAATGAAAAGGGCAACATCACCAAGGCGTCGCAAAGCCGCATCTCTTTCATTAAGAGTGCTGGCACTGATGGCGTCGGCATACATCACCGCCAGAGGTTTTAACATCACACCCTCTTCTGTGAGCTCAAATAGCTGTTCGGCCTGAACGAAGACGGTGAGTAGATTGCTTAAGTACAGGGTTGTTTCGTGACAGGTGGCTAGTTGATGTTTGGAAATGGCCTCTTGCAAGGCTTCTTGAAAAAAGTCCTGTGGATTGACTCCAGTGATCAAATGTTCATTAGCATTCGGTAACATAACCGTCCTCCGTATTCACATTTATTCAAAACTGCATAAACAACTTATCGTCTAAACAGGCTCTACACTTTAGAACATACCAAACATTACCTTATTAATGGAAGTCAGCACTCACATCACTTGGCTGACAATTGCATCAAATTCCGCATGATCTCTTTCTCAGATTAGTTTAGACAGGAGATTGCATACTTCTTCATGAGCAAATATGCGACGGGATAGACAAAATTAACTGGGGTCAGAGTAACAATTCAGAAACACTCACGAGATATTTATTGGATTGTTACTCTGATCCATATTTTTACAACAAATAGCTGTAAGGCGTCTTTCATCATGCCGCCGCTATTATTAAGTCTCCCTTATTCGGGTTTCGAATATTCCCAGGGATTCAATACCTCAACACCTGTACGTATAAAATCATCGACATTTCGGGTAACGACTGTCATTCCATGAACCAATGCAGTAGCCGCAATAAGTGCGTCGCGATCTGACCTGGGATCTGGCACATGCAACTTGGCGCAGCATTGTGCAACTGCAGTATCGACAGGCAGAATATTGTCAGAAAACGCGGGTAGCACATGAGTGTTGAGCCAGGAACGGAGTACAGCACCTTGTGCTGGTTCTCGACGTTCGACTAAAAGCATACCTGTTTCAAGCTCCAAAACCGTAATAACCGACATGTAATTGGGGGTCAGAGTAACAATTCAACAGTTATCTCGTCCGTGTTTCTGATTTGTTACTCTGACCCCCAATTAAATAAAAAAAACCCGCCGTAAGGCGGGTTTTCTAGTTACTACTTTACGGGGTAAGTCAGCTTACATCATGCCGCCCATACCGCCCATACCACCCATATCAGGCATACCACCACCGCCGGCTGCCTCTTCCTTAGGGGCTTCGGCAATCATGACTTCAGTGGTCAACAACAAACTGGCAACTGATGCCGCATTTTGTAATGCGAAACGTACCACCTTGGTCGGATCCAAAATACCCATTTTGATCATGTCACCAAACTCACCGGTTTGTGCATTGTAGCCATAGTTGGCTTCACCGTTAGCGACCTGGTTCAGAATAACAGAAGCCTCATCACCAGCATTGGTTACGATCTGACGCAGAGGCTCTTCCATGGCGCGAAGCAGGATGTCGACACCGACCTGTTGATCAGCATTCTTACCTTTGACCTTACCTACAGCCTTCAGTGTGCGCACGAGTGCTACGCCGCCGCCTGGGACAACACCCTCTTCAACAGCAGCGCGAGTTGAATGCAGTGCGTCTTCTACGCGTGCTTTCTTCTCTTTCATTTCCACTTCGGTAGATGCACCAACCTTGATAACAGCAACACCGCCAGCCAGTTTGGCCACACGTTCCTGCAGTTTTTCACGGTCGTAATCGGAGCTGGACTCTTCAATTTGTGAACGAATCTGCTTTACCCGACCTTCGATATCCTTGGTCTTGCCACCACCATCAATAATGGTCGTGTTTTCTTTGGTGATCTGGATACGTTTAGCTTTGCCCAAATCGTCAAGGGTGGCCTTCTCCAAAGACAACCCAACTTCTTCGGCAATCACGACCGCGCCAGTGAGGACAGCAATATCTTCCAGCATGGCTTTGCGACGATCACCGAATCCAGGCGCTTTCACTGCAGCAACCTTAACGATACCGCGCATGTTGTTAACCACCAATGTTGCCAGTGCTTCACCTTCAATATCTTCAGAGATAATCAGCAAAGGCTTACCTGCTTTAGCAACGGCTTCCAGTATCGGCAGCAGATCACGTACATTGGAAATCTTTTTGTCGTGTAGAAGAATCAGAGGTGCTTCAAGATCGACGCTCATCGTATCCTGATTATTGATGAAGTAAGGGGACAGGTAACCACGGTCAAACTGCATACCTTCAACCACATCCAGTTCGTCTTCCAAAGATGAACCCTCTTCTACGGTAATCACGCCTTCTTTCCCGACCTTTTCCATTGCCTCGGCAATACGTTTGCCAATTGACTCATCGGAGTTGGCAGAGATAGTGCCTACCTGAGCAATAGATTTACTGTCTGCACAAGGCTTGGACAGTTTTTTCAGCTCGGCAACAGCGCTAAGCACAGCCAGATCGATGCCTCGCTTGACATCCATTGGATTGGTGCCAGCAGCAACAGCTTTCAAGCCTTCACGAACAATCGCCTGAGCAAGTACGGTAGCTGTCGTGGTTCCGTCACCAGCGACATCTGAGGTCTTGGAAGCAACTTCCTTAACCATTTGCGCACCCATGTTCTCAAACCTGTCTAAAAGCTCAATTTCTTTCGCAACTGACACACCGTCTTTAGTAACAGTGGGAGCGCCAAAGCTCTTTTCCAGCACAACATTGCGACCTTTTGGTCCTAGCGTCTGTTTTACAGCATTGGCAAGAATGTTAACGCCTCTCGCCATGCGGCTACGTGCGTCATCGCCAAATATAACTTCTTTTGCACTCATGTTAATTATCTCCTCTTACTATTCGATAATGCCCATGATGTCGTCTTCACGCATCACGAGATATTCTTTTCCGTCAACTTTAACTTCTGTGCCGGAATATTTTCCAAACAGGATCTTGTCGCCTTTCTTGACGTCGAGAGCCCGGACTTCACCACTATCGAGAATCTTGCCATTGCCAACTGCAACAACTTTACCTTCGATAGGCTTTTCTGTGGCACTGTCAGGTATGACGATGCCACCAGCAGAAGTCTTGTCTTCTTCTACGCGTTTGACGACCACGCGGTCGTGTAATGGTCGGATTTTCATTTCTGTCCTTCTCCTAATCTATTAACTTATTGATAATACTTGATATTTATGTTTTTGTTAGCACTCCTACCAAGTGAGTGCTAGAAATATAGTCCAAAAAATCTTTATGTCAACCGAAGTTGATAAAATTGATCAATTTATTTTCGATTGGGTGCTAAATCGAGCCATATCCAGGGTCGAGGTTATGGAAGATGGAAGCTGGCACATTGTTACCACAAGCATTAATATACTGGCTGCAACTCGAGGAGGCGAAAATAATGGCAAGCGAAGTTGGACCTATAGACAATAGTAAAAAGAATTCAGAAGTGCTCGGGCCTACTAGCGACGAAGCTACTGTTCAAATGGATCAGCTCGAAGACAAATGCTATTGGAATGATGCAGAATTTTCGACTGGCGATAAGGTTACACATGATGGAAATTGCTATGAATGTAGCTTTGGCCGCTGGATTGAGACCGACAACGAATAGCGCAGTTATCGCCACTGACTTGAGTACTCTGAGCGGTTTGTTCAGGGGCTATTTATAAATCCGAAACCTTCATCATTCTTGACGATATCTCCAATCCGTAACGGGTAATTACCGCGTTGCCGATCTTCAAAATAGAACTGCAGCGTGTGCCTGACGGTGGTAAAAGCCAGGTCAGCCCAGGGGATATCTTTTTCCTTGTACAGCCCGACCTCTAAACTTTCTATCCCCGGGAAAAAATCCAGATCCAATAATCTTGACCGATAGATCATATAAACCTGATTAACGTGGGACAAATTGATCAAGGCGTACAAACCATCCAGCTCGACTCTCGCATTGGCCTCTTCCAGCGTTTCACGTTGCGCCGCCTCAGCAGTCGTTTCCCCGATCTCCATAAACCCAGCCGGTAAGGTCCAGAAACCGTGGCGCGGCTCTATCGCGCGCTTACAAAGTAAGACCTGGTCTTCCCAAACGGGTATGCAACCAGCGACTATTTTTGGATTTTGATAGTGAATGACATCGCAAGCCCCACACACATGACGGGGTCGATTATCATCGACGGGAATTTTCAAGCTAACCGCCGCACCACATTGACTACAATATTTCATCTAATTGGGATGCTCTTGATGAGATTGATATTACTTTAGTATTTTACCAATAAGGGCAGCAAACTCTCCCAGACATTATCCAGCATTAGGGGCTGTGCTTGTGCCCGCGGGTGAATGCCATCACTTTGCATCAAATCCGCATGCTCGGCAATACCTTGCAAAATGAATTTCGACAGCGTGACCGCGTGCCTGGTGGCGACATCTGTATACACAGCTTCGAAACGATCATTATAGTAGGGGCCATAGTTTGGAGGCAGGCGCATGGGCACCAGGAGAACGTGGCTACCTGTTTTTGCTAATTCATTGATGACCACATCCAAATTGGCCGACATTTCCGTCAGTGAAAGCCCACGTAACCCATCGTTACCACCCAATTCAATAATACTGATATCCGGCTTTTCTTCAGCGATTATTTTGCTTAACCTTTCTCGCGCCCCTCGAGTGGTGTCACCACTGATGCTGGCATTTTTTACCTTGTAACGGTAGCCTGAGTCCTGCAGTCGTTTTTTTAAGAGATAAACCCAGCTCTGTTCAAGGCTAATACCATATCCGGCACTAATACTGTCCCCCAGGACAAGCAGTGTTTTATCCTGGGCAGTGGCGGATAAAGATAGACAAAAAATCAATATCGATAAGACTAAACGCATTATGAGCAATTCCTCCAACATTATTTTGCAGGTAAAAGATCTGACAAAGCAAGTCATCAGTCCAGAAGGTCAGCTGGTTATTCTGGAAGATATCGATTTCTCTTTGGATGCAGGTGCTAGCCTCGCAATCGTCGGCGTATCTGGTTCGGGTAAGTCTACCTTGCTTGGACTGCTCGCCGGTCTTGACGTTCCGACATCTGGCAGTGTTTGCCTGGATGGCATCTATCTTAACTCACTGGATGAAGATGGCCGAGCACGACTTCGCAATCGCAGAGTTGGATTTGTCTTTCAATCTTTCCAGTTATTACCCAGTTTAACGACCCTTGAAAATGTGATGCTGCCACTTGAGCTCGCAGAAGAAAATGAGCCCGAACGAAAGGCGAAGCTTAGATTGGCAGATGTCGGCCTGGCTGAACGTCTGCACCACTACCCCAATCAACTTTCCGGTGGCGAACAACAGCGAGTCGCCATCGCCCGTGCCTTCGTTGGCGAACCAAAAATTCTATTTGCCGACGAGCCTACCGGCAATCTTGATCAAAAAACCGGACAACAAGTTATAGACTTGATCTTCAACCTGAATAAAGAACACGGCACTACTCTGGTATTAGTCACTCACGACCCCGCTATTGCCGATCATTGTGATCGGCGCCTGTCGCTCGCCGGCGGCAAAATAATCGACAACTGATTCCTGTGCAAATACTTTCACTGGCTTTCAAAGGCTTAAAACGCGATTGGCGTGCCGGTGAGTTAAGGCTTATTGCAAGTGCCATTGTCATCGCTGTAGCTAGCCTTACCACCGTCAATTTTTTCACCGACAGGGTGCGACAGGCCACAGAATCACAAGCGACAGAGTTGCTGGCGGCAGACCTGGTACTACTATCGACTGCGCCCATATCCACAACGTTTATAGACAAGGCCGTCGAACACGGGCTAGTCAGCACTCGCACTACCAGCTTTCGAAGCATGGTGATGGTCGGCGAGAAACTACAAATGGCTGAAGTGAAGGCCATTGAAGAAGGTTATCCCATACGCGGCGAGCTGCGCACGAGCAACGCACTGTTTGGTGAGGAGCAGGTAGACAGGGGCTTACCGGAGCCTGGTGAGGTGTGGGTAGACGCCCGGCTATTGCAAATCCTCGACATCGATTTAGGCGGAAAGCTTAATTTGGGTGCCTCAATATTTACGCTGAGTAAGATCTTGAATTACGAACCGGATCGCGGTGGTGATCTATTCAATATCGCGCCAAGATTATTAATGAATGCGGACGATGTTCAAGCCACTGGGCTGATACTACCCGGCAGTCGCGTGCAATACCGTTTACTGCTTGGCGGTGATAGTAATTCAATAAGAGATTTTCGCGATGGGCTTGAGAAAGAGGACAATCTGAAGATTCAGGGTATACGCGATGCAAGACCGGAATTAAAATCGGCGCTTGAGCGTGCAGAGCAATTTCTTGGACTCGCTGTATTGGTGAGCATCGCTCTCGCTGGTCTCGCCGTCGCGATGTCGTCGCAACGCTATGCCAGTCGGCATTTCGACACTTGCGCCATCATGCGGTGCTTAGGCGCAGAACAAGGCACGATAACTCGCGTATTTCTATTACAACTGTTATTCCTCTCACTTATATGCAGCACCTTCGGTGTTGTTATTGGTTTTATCGCACAGCAAGGTCTTACTTCATTAATGTCGGGTTTAAGCGGCAGCGTGTTACCTGCACCATCATTGTTTCCTGTCATGATAGGACTTGTTGGCGGCATTGTTACTGTACTTGGCTTTGCTATGCCGCAATTGCTCAGGCTGAGTCGTGTGTCACCCTTACGTGTTATCCGTCGCGATTTGTCACCCATGCCGCTAAGCGGTTTTTCCAGTTACAGCGCCGCTATTATAAGCCTCGCACTTCTTACGCCGTGGCAATCGGGCAGTCTTAAAATTACCTTGTTCACCTTTGTCGGACTTATTGCCACCGCTTTATTGTTGGTACTAAGCGCAAAACTACTTATTCGTTCTCTGGATAAATTACGCTCGCGGGTGGGTGTCGCCTGGCGTTATGGTCTGGCCAATGTTGCCCGAAGGGCGAACCTTAGTCTTGCGCAAATCCTCGGCATCGGCCTCGGTGTCATGATCATGTTGTTATTGACCTTGATTCGTACTGACCTGCTGGAATCCTGGAGCAATAGACTTCCAGAGGGCACGCCCAATTACTTCCTCATTAATATCCAACCCGACGAAGTAAAGGGACTAACGTCATTTCTGCAAGAGCGTGCTGCATTAACAAGCGAAATTTATCCCATGATCCGAGGCCGCCTGGTCTCAATTAATGATAAGGCCGTACGGACGGAAGATTACAAAGATCAGCGAGCGCAACGATTGCTTAGTCGAGAATTCAATCTTTCTTTTGCAAAAACAATGCAATCCGATAACCGAATTGAAGCAGGCGAGTGGTGGACTGAGTCTACAAATGAAGCTGTTTTTTCTGTCGAAGAAGGCATAGCCGAAACACTCGGAATTAAGATTAATGACCACCTGACTTATACTATTGGCGGGCGGGAGGTCACGGGTAAAGTAATCAACTTACGATGGGTCGAGTGGGATTCTTTTAATGTGAATTTTTTTGTCGTTGCCAATCCTGGCTTACTTGATGATTATCCATCCACTTACATTACCAGTTTTTTCCTGCCGCCAGGTAATCGACTTTTATTATCGGAACTGGTCAAGACCTTTCCCAGTATCACCATTTTCGATATCGACGCATTGCTAACGCAGGTTCGCTCGATTATGGAACAGGTGATCAAAACTGTTGAGTTTGTCTTTGGATTTACTCTGATAGCAGGCATAGTGGTCATGCTAGCGGCCTTGCAAACTACCCATGACGAACGCAGCTACGAATCAGCATTGTTAAGCGCACTCGGTGCCAGTCGCAAGCAAGTTCTGGCAAGTCTAACCGCTGAATTTATAACACTCGGTTTAATTGCTGGCGGGATAGCGGCGTTTGCGGCGACAGCCGTCGAATTAGTACTAGCAGAATATGTTTTAAAAATAGATATCACTATTAATCCCCTGGTTTGGATCGTCGCTCCCGCTATTTGTACTTTTATTGTCGTTGTCGGCGGACTTGCAGGGACAAGAAAAGTGCTCGAAACACCACCTATGCATGTATTGCGGAAACTCTAAAAGTCGAATTTCACATCGACCCGACTTGCATAACCGGTTAGTGTGAATTCGTAGTAATTGTACATTTATATGTTTGAAATCATGATTCCTAACTAAACGAATATGAGAGAAATATATTTTGGCGATTTCAGAAGCTATGTGATTCAGCACATAAGACAGATCGAAAAGATTGATTATGATGTTGATTCACTTGAATGGTTTCTGCTCAAATATTTGCGGCGAGTTGTAAAGGCCACCGAGAATGAAAATGCGCCTGGACGAATTGAAGGTTGTATGCGATCTCTGGTTCGCTTTTATGTCGATAATCTTGACGAACGATCAGAACTGGCTGACCAATGCATCAAGATTTACAATCAGTATCGCTTAACCTTGCGTCATAGTCAGACCAGATGATCTCAACTTATTTAAGCGACTATTCAGTTTTACATATAAAATAGCGATCCCATGGCAAAATACACCAGCAATCCTGATTATCCCGATGACATACCCGTTTGCACCGGGATTCTGCTGACTAATCTCGGCACGCCGGACGCGCCGACTGTAACTGCAGTACGTCGATATTTGGCCGAATTTCTCTCCGATCCGCGGGTGATTGAACTAGCGAAACCTCTGTGGTGGTTAATCCTGCACGGCATTATTTTACGTACCCGACCCCGTCGTTCTGCGCATGCCTACAGTCAAGTCTGGACCGATGAAGGCTCACCACTTCTCCGTATTTCCAATCAACAGACAGCCCTTATTACCGAAAACCTGCGAGAGCGCGCGGCAGAACCGATTCACGTGGAATTAGCCATGCGCTACGGCACGCCATCGATAAGCTCAGCACTTGAAAAATTAAGAGCTGCGAACGCACAACGACTAATCGTACTACCTCTTTACCCTCAATACTCGGCTACCACCACAGCATCTACCTTTGATGAGATCGCGAGAATTTTAAAAACCTGGCGCTGCATCCCCGAGCTGCGCATGATTAACCATTATCATGAAGACAGTGGCTATATCTCTGCGTTGGTGGAAAGCATTCGGGATCATTGGGCCGAATTCGGCAAAGCAGAAAAATTGTTAATGTCTTTTCACGGTCTACCCAAAAAATATATACTCGCTGGCGATCCTTATGAAGACGAGTGTCAAAGAACAGCCTGCCTGCTTGCTGAACAATTGGGACTGGAAGAAGAATCGTGGGCAGTTAGTTTTCAGTCTCGACTCGGCTTGCAGGAGTGGTTAAAACCTTACACGGACAAAGTATTAAAAAAATGGGGTAAATCCGGTATAAAAAATGTTCAAGTTATCTGTCCGGGGTTTTCAGCAGATTGCCTTGAGACCCTCGAAGAAGTCTCATTGCAGAATAGAGAGTTCTTTCTTCAAGCCGGTGGCTCTGAATTTTCATATATTCCCGCTCTTAACGATCAAACCATGCATATAAATGCCCTTTCAGACATCATCGTGAAACATAGTCAGGGTTGGCCAGCATTCTCACATTAGCTGGCACTTACGCCAAATGCAGATGAATTGATATAAGTAAATTAGCTCAAGCACATAGGTCTCGGAGTTATTTCTAATCGTAACTAGCATCAATAAATAAAAAGCAAATCAAATGATAACTAAACTGCTTACGCTGTACAGAGAAAAACTCGGACCCGGTTTAATGTTTGCCGCCGTGGCGGTTGGCGTATCACATCTTGTTCAATCAACACGGGCTGGAGCCACGTATGGTCTGACGCTGGCTGGATTAATCGTCTTCGCCTGCCTGGTAAAATATCCCGCTTTTCGCTTCGGCGCAGAATATGGCGCTGCTACCGGCAAACCGCTTCTTAATGCCTACGAACGACAAGGTCGCTGGGTATTAATCGTCTATCTGATCGGTTTACCTTTCGATTTATTTGTCGCCACCGCTGCCATCGTGCTGGTAACTTCGGGCGTATTCAAGAATATTTTTCAAATCAACCTGAATGATATATGGCTCTCACTTATTATATTAATCAGCTGTGCGACCTTACTTATGTCGGGCCGATATAAATTATTTGAAAATATAACAAAATTCATTGTAGTGCTGTTTTCCATCCTGACCGTCATAGCGGCGGCATTGTCAGTACCCGAACTGCACTGGGAAACCAATGACCTGACGCGGGAAGTCGTATTCGACCAAACAACGATATTGTTTATGATCGCCATCGCTGGGTGGATGCCTACTGCGGTTTCTGTATCCATGTTTCAGTCTATTTGGGTGTGTGAAAAAGCTAAGTCACTCAATCGTCCTATAACAACAAAAGAAGCACGTTTTGATTTTAATGTCGGCTATATCAGCACAATCATCCTCGCTCTCTGTTTTGTTCTAATGGGAACGGCTCTGATGTACAACACAGGAATGGAGATAGAGTCCAGCCCAAGTAGATTCGCCGGCCAACTCATTGCCATGTTTACCCAGGTCATCGGTCCCTGGGCGAAACCTCTGATTGCGCTTGCGGCTCTAGCGGTGATGGTGTCCACCACACTTGGCGCGCTGGATGTCGGTCCACGCATCATGGGTTCAGTTCTGCAACTATTAATGCCGGACCGCAGATTCAATGACAATAAGTTTCACCTTGTTTTTCTGGTTACTCAGGTTATCGGTGCTACCCTGATACTTGTGTTTTTCATGAAGTCCTTCAAAACCTTTATTGACTTCGCTACCAGCGTAGCTTTCCTGTCTGCACCCGCATTGGCCTGGTTTAATCATCGCGCCATTTATTCTGATGAAATTGACCCGGCGCTAAGGCCAGGAAAAATTATGCGTTTGTGGAGCCTACTCGGCATTGCGGTTATGCTCATCGTCGCAACTTATTACTTAAGCACTAAATTATTCTGAACCAAAAAAATAAATGAATCGCCGCCTGTCAAAGTGTGTGAACATTGCTGATTTGCAAAGGCTGGCGAAGCGACGTTTGCCAAGAGCCCTGTACGATTATATCGATGGCACTGCAGAAGATGGCGTAAGCGGCAGAGCAAACCGAAGCAGCTTCGATCATTATCAACTTGTACCCCGAACTCTGGTTGATGTCAGTAAGGTAGAATCTTCCACCAGTGTATTTGGGCAAAAAATGAGTTCCCCGATCATCCTTTGCCCTACTGCCTTTACGCGCGCTTTTCATCATCATGGCGAAACTGCCGTGGCAAAAGCGGCAAAAGAGGCCGGGCTCATTTACAGCCTGTCGACAGTTTCGAATACCTCGCTTGAAGATATCGCCAGCATCGACGGGCCTCGCTGGTTTCAAATCTATGTCTATAAAGATCGTTCGCTTGTTAAAGATCTTATCGATCGCTGCAAGCTCGCCAAATATCAGGCATTGATTCTCACCGTCGATGCCAGCACACCCGGTAACCGCGAACACGATTTGCGCAATGGCCTCACGGTTCCTCCGAAACCCAGCCTGGCGACGATACTGGATGCAGTCAAACATCCTTACTGGTGCTGGCACATGCTTACATCGCCAGCGATCACGACTGCCAATATCAAAGGTAATAGTGCGCTTGACGCCGCTGACACAAAAGCCTTGTTACGATATATGCACGAGCAGTTGGATATCAGCGTTGACTGGGACGATGTCGCGTGGATGATGGCGCAATGGCAAGGGCCTTTCCTGATTAAGGGCATTCTAAGTGTGGAAGATGCGATTCGAGCGGCTGATCTTGGTGTACACGGTATTGTTATTTCCAACCATGGTGGCCGGCAACTGGATCACGTGCCAGCAACGCTAGATGTATTACCGGAAATTGTTGAAGCAGTTGGAGATCGCTGTGAAATAATTGTCGACAGTGGATTTCGTCGTGGCACTGATATCATCAAAGCACTGGCGTTGGGGGCAAAGGCCTGCATGATCGGTCGACCTTATCTTTATGGTCTGGCCGCAGGAGGCGAAGCCGGCGTCAAAAGGGCGCTGCAAATACTGGATGAAGAATTCAAACGTAATATGCGATTGCTTGGCTGCACTTCTGTATCCCAGTTAAATAAATCCTGTTTACGGTCTCTCGATAGATAAGCTGCGAGGACAATTTGATATGTCGTTAGAAAACTTACTAGATAGATTGAAATCCGAACTCGGCGAAAGCGCTGTTATTCTTGCTGAAGAAATTGGTGAGAAGTACCTGTCCGACTGGAGCGGCGAAAGCGCCAAAGCGACGCCAAAAGCGCTTATTCGACCTGCGAATACGAACGAGGTCTCGCAGCTGATGAAACTTTGTCATGATGCTGGACAAGCTGTTGCCGTTCAAGGAGGCATGAGTGGCCTGTCAGCCGGGGCGGTACCAGAGAATAACGAATTGGCAGTTTCACTCGAACGTATGTCAGGCATTGAAGAAATTGATTCAGATTCAATGACAATGACTGTACTCAGCGGCACGCCTCTACAAACAATTCAGGAAGCGGCGGCGGCGGCCGGTCTTAATTTTCCTCTGGATCTCGGGGCACGCGGTTCATGCACCATAGGTGGTAATGTATCTACGAATGCGGGAGGCAACCAGGTAATTCGTTTTGGTATGACACGTGCCCTGATACTGGGTCTGGAAGCTGTGCTAGCCGATGGTACTGTTGTGTCTTCGCTGAACAAAATGCTAAAGAACAATGCTGGTTATGATCTTAAACACTTGTTTATCGGCACGGAAGGGACTCTTGGTATTGTGACTCGTGTCGTTCTGCGTCTTTATCCGAAACTGAGCAGTCGTTGCACTGCGCTTTGTGCCCTTGCAAGTTTGCCCGATGTCATCACTTTACTAAAACTTACCGGTTCGAAAATGGGCGGCCTGCTCAGCTCCTATGAAGTCATGTGGGCAAATTACTATGATCTTGTCATTGATCAGGTCAGTAACTTGCAATCCCCATTTGACGAAAAACATGCATTTTACGTTTTAATGGAAATAGAAGGCTCTGATCAGGATCAGGACAGCGAGCGTTTTCAGTCAATGCTGGCGTCAGCGCTTGAAAGTAATTTGATTCAGGATGCAGCGATTGCACAATCAGAAAAAGAGTCTGCGGCATTTTGGCAAATACGAGATGGCGTCGGTGAAATATTGCCAAATTTTGCGCCCTGTGCCAATTTCGATATCAGCGTGCCTATCAGCGAAATGCAGACCTTTGTCGACAATGCAGACAAGCGCCTGGAGGATGCGTTTCCCTCGGTGCAGATTCTTGTTTTTGGTCATCTCGGCGATAGCAATTTACATTACATTGCACGTACAGGCCGCAAAGAAGATAAAGAAAAAATCTACAACATTATCTACGAACTAACTGGCGAACATAATGGTTCGATTTCAGCCGAACACGGTATTGGCAAAATCAAACGTTCTTACCTGAAATATTCCCGTAATGAAGTTGAAATAAAGTTAATGCGTCAATTAAAAAACACCTTTGACCCCAAAGGTATTTTGAACCCAAACCGGGTGATCTAATAATTACGGGTCTTCAGCAGAATTTGTGGGTTAACATAAAACGTAAGTAAAAGATCATCGTCATTCCCGCATGTTTTTAGCGGAGTAATGGCACAAGGATGTGCCGCATATGAACCAAAGGATGGAAATCCAGAAGGAAATGAGAAATACGGAAATATACCAATTCGGTACTAGCTCACTGGTGCGATATCAAAAGTTGAATGAAACCATTGTTTAACTGGATTTGCATCCTTAGCTTCGTGGACGGTGCGTACCGTTGTACATCTTTTGAACGGCACATTGTCCATGCACCACTTCTCCGCTAAAAACTTGCGGGAATGACGGGTCTTTGTTTTGCAACCTCAATAGAATTGATGTGTTTCTACCTATAGGTTCTGCGGAAGAGCCATAATTACTCACTAACCTCGACACCACGCCAGAAAGCGATGTGCCCTTCTATATTCTTTGCTGCATCTTTGGTTTGAGGATAGTACCAGGCAGCATCCTTGTTCACTTCATCCTTCACTGTAATATGATAGTAGTTGGCTTCGCCCTTCCACGGACAGTTCGTGTGCTTATCACTGTCGCTGAAGTGCTCTTTGTTTATTGCACTAGCAGGAAAATAGATATTGCCTTCCACCGTTTCGAACATATCGCTTTCCGCCAGTATTACGCCGTTCCAGCTTGCTCTTGCCATCACTCTCTCCTCTATTGTTTACCAATTCACTCACCATACACGGTGAGAATAATTTGTCGCGTGTGTGACTGGGTTCTGTGCTCCCATAGATAGATGCCTTGCCAGGTTCCCAACATACAACGCCCTCCGCTTATGGGTATGGTCAAGCTACTATCCGTTAATATGCTGCGTACATGAGCAGACATATCATCCGGTCCTTCGGCAACATGACGAAACATCGCATCTCCATCAGGCACTAGTTTTTGCATAAATGTTTCCAGATCCCCACGCACAGAAGCATCTGCATTTTCACATAGCATCACCGAAGCGCTGGTATGTTGAATGAATACATTACACAAGCCCTGGGCTATTCCGCTACTGCTAACAAACGCATCTATCTGAGAACTAATCTCTGTACTACCACGACCACTTGTTCTAACTACTATCGTTTCTTGTTTTACCATTGGTTTGCGGCACCCTAATATTGCTGTCCTTAATTAATTAGTCAATATCCAACACGCTACTTATTCCCACGCGCGAGCGTGAGAATGAATAAGGCGATTTATAGAGTTCATTTCGATACATGGTCACTACTAATTATCCTGTCCGTAATTAAGCCATAAAAGCGACTCTCTCCTGTAAACAACCATCCCAGCTGCTCAAGACAGGCATTGCAAACTGCGACCTGCCAACAATAGCCAGGAAACCAACTATGACCCAGACTGGCTGGTCCCAACTCAGAACAACCTGTCGCGTTCTGATAACAGGCAAAACGAAAACTATGGCCGGCCGGATTGGTGCCATTATGAATATGACTTCCATTTTGATTTATAGCCTCTTCACTAACCGTTACCATTTCGTGGCATTTCCAACACAGTATTTTAATTCCTGCATCAGTAGGCGCAGGTTTAATTGCCGTGTTTTTTGAAGGCCTGGGCAAGGACGGTTGCGCTCTGAAGTGGTGCCAGGGCAAGCTCAGTTCCATATTCACCTCCCGAATTAAATTGGACTATGTACTAACTATAGTCAATAATTAGTGACAATTGCTAAGAAAATTATTTCAAATTCCGGCTACTAATTTCCTTTTAAGACTTCTATTAACTTCTTTCTCCATGCACAATAGAAGTGTCTCCATGACTGCATATACTAAACAACTTTCGCTAAGCTTTTAAACAATAACATTGATCACTATTTGCACCAATCTAGTTAAGACACTGCGATTAAGCCTGTTTGTTGTCATCGCCTGGTCATTAACCATCCCTTATGTCCTCGCTGACGACTCAAAACTCCTTGAGCAACGTAAACAGTACACTGCAGAAAAAAAGTCACTAAGTGCAGGGCATTTGAAGGCGTTTCAAAAAACGACCGATGAATTGAAAGATTATCCTTTATATCCCTACCTTCTTTATGACTTTCTAAGCCGTCGCCTTTGGAAGGTAGAAAATGCTGAAATTGTTGATTTTTTAAAAAACTATGGCGATTTGCCCAATGCGAACGACTTAAGACGTTCCTGGTTGAAACTGCTGATCAAACGCGGTCACTGGCAGACGTATGTTGACAACTATACGCCACAGAGTGACAAGGTACTTCAGTGCTATCAATTAGTGGCACGCATCAAAACAAAAAATGAAGTCTATTTGCTGGAAGACATCCGCTCACTTTGGTTAACTGGCGAATCTTTGCCACCAGAGTGTGATCCAGCCTTTGTTCTGCTTTATAAAAGCAATCTTTTAAGCGAGGAGGTGATTTGGCAGCGGATACGCCTGGCCATGGAAAACAATCAAACCGGTCTGGCGGCTTACATTGGCAGGCGACTCGATTCAGATCAGCAGCTTTGGGTGACGCGTTGGATAGCCATGCATAACAACCCGTCAAAGCATACTCTTAATCCTGAATACGAGGACAGACCACTAGCACGTGAGATCCTGTTACACGGTATGCATCGCCTGGTAAGACAGAATATTAATCATGCACTGTCCCGCTGGAACAATCTAAAATCAACATATAGTTTCTTACAAAGTGAAATCGATGAGTTCGAGGGCAAGCTGGCCATACATGCTGCCCGAAAAAATCATAAACAGGCAAAACAACTTCTGGATAACATTGCCTTTACTGAGGTTGATGAGGAAATCCTGCACCTGCGATTACGTATTGCACTGGATGACGAGGATTGGGACACAATAATTAAATGGACCACGGGTGAACCCACAGATGAGGGAATTCGTTTGCGCTGGTTCTACTGGCGAGCACGAGCTTTTGAAGAGACCGGGAACGTCGCCAGCGCGAATGAGATATACAAATGGCTAGCAAAAGAGCGTGATTATTACGGTTTTCTCGCGGCAGATCGTATCGATGCCCCCTATCAGATGAACTATCACCCCTTGCCCGAGAATCTGGAAGAGTGGCGAAAATTAACAACGATGCCAGGCATTGCCCGTGCCCGGGAACTCTACCTACTTGGTTCACATTATTCCGCCCGCAGAGAATGGCATCATAACCTGACTCAACTAACCAGCTACCAGATACAGATAGCCGCTACGATTGCAGCCAGTTGGGGTTGGCATGATCGCGCGATTATTACGCTGGCCAAAGCTGAAATTTACGACGATCTTGTAACGCGTTTTCCACTACCGTTTAATAGCACAATAGAACAGTTTTCCAAAATGAGAAATCTGGATATCGGTTGGATGTATGCTTTGACACGCGCGGAAAGTGCTTTCATGGAAGACGTGCGCTCACCCGCCGGGGCACTGGGCTTGATGCAGATCATGCCTGCGACGGGTAAATATGTGGCCAAGAATATTGGATTGCGAAATTATGATACCAGGCAGTTGTCACAATCGAACATTAATGTGCGCATTGGCAGTGCTTATTTAAAACAGATGTATGATAATTTTAATAAAAACACCGTGCTGGCAACCGCTGCTTATAACGCCGGACCGACAAATGTAAAACGTTGGTTGCCAAAAAGTAATTGTGAACAAGCCGATGTCTGGATAGAGAAAATACCTTTCACCGAAACAAGAAAATATGTCCGCCGGATTCTTTTTTTCGCCAGCGTTTACGATTGGCGAATGAAGCGCGAGATAATCCCGATTCAAAAACGAGTTACTTTGATTCAGCCGAACAAACAAATACTTGCGAGCAAAAGTTGTCCCGTAGGAAAAGCATGAACCCATGATAATAAGAAAGATCTGCATGCTAGGAGGGAGTGGCTTCGTTGGCCGCACTCTGGCGAACCAGTTGTATGCCGCAGGTTATCAGGTAAAAATCCTAACTCGTCATCGGGAGCCAAATCGAAATAATTTAATCGTGCTCCCTGAACTCGATCTGGTGGAAACAGACATTCATGATCAAAATAGCTTGAACAGGCATTTCCGGGACTGCGATGCTGTGATTAACCTGGTCGGTATTCTAAACGAACGGGGTCGCAACGGCGCCGGTTTTCGACATGCGCATATTGAGTTGGTGGAGAAAATAATCCTGGCTTGCCATGAAAATGGTATTTCGCGCATCTTGCAAATGAGCGCACTGAACGCCGATGCAGAGAATGGCCCCAGTCATTATCTGCGCAGCAAGGGCGAGGCCGAAAAGTTGTTGTTTGCTGAGGAGGGCCTGCAGGTAAGCTGTTATCGACCTTCGGTAATATTTGGCAGCAGCGACGATTTTTTTAATCGTTTTGCTCAATTATTGAAAATGATGCCTCTTATATTTCCACTAGCCTGCCCCCATTCGCGATTTGCGCCGGTTTTCGTTGAGGATGTTGCTGCGACTTTTGTAAGAACACTAACTGATCCCCACAGTTATGGAAAATCCTATTGCCTGTGTGGTCCTCTTAGTTACAGTCTGGAGGAGCTTGTGAAATATACTGCCACCTGTCTGAATATAAAGCGCCACATCTTGCCATTAACAAATAGCTTGTCTCGTTTGCAGGCCGCTGTATTTGATTTTGTGCCAGGCAAACCATTTTCCACCGACAACTATCTGTCAACCAGGGTGGACAGCGTTTGCATGAGTAATGACCTGGCCAAACTGGGTATTACTGCAAGGGCCCTCGAGGGCGTCGTACCCGAATACCTGGCAAATCGAAAACAACGGGCCCACTACCATGAATATCGTCAACAATCGCGTCGATCGTCCGGCATGTGATTCAATCGGCATTCTGTTTGCTGAGGAATTCCTGGTTTCAAGTACAATAGCCCAGCAAATCCCTATGTGACATGAGCATATTCCCTCGATAAGAATGAAAGTTTACAAAGTTGGCGGTGCTATACGCGATAAATTGCTAGGCCTGGCAGTTAAGGATCAGGACTGGGTTGTGGTTGGTAGCACGGCTCAACAACTGATTGATTTAGGTTATAAACCCATCGGCAAAGATTTTCCGGTCTTTCTTCACCCCGATAGCAAGGAAGAATACGCCCTCGCCCGCACCGAAAGGAAAACCGCTCCTGGCTACAAGGGCTTCTCCTTTGACACAGATAAAAATGTCACTCTTGAAGAAGACCTGCAACGACGGGATCTGACAATCAACGCCCTCGCGGAAGACGAGCAATCCAATATTATTGATTGCTTTAATGGTCGGGAGGATCTTGAGGCAGGTATTTTACGGCACATCTCTCCCGCTTTTACCGAAGATCCCCTGCGTGTTTTACGTGTGGCGCGTTTCGCCGCACGTTTCAATTTTCGGGTTGCCGATGAGACCAAAGTGCTAATGAAGGTTATCAGTGAATCGGGTGAACTCGACACGCTTGTTGCTGAACGTGTCTGGACCGAACTTGAACGTGCACTTTGTGAAGCCTTCCCTGTGCGTTTCTTCGAAGTACTTCGAGAATGCGGTGCGCTGAAACGGGTTTTCCCGGAAATAGATCGTCTGTTCGGTATTCCCCAACCAGAAAAGCATCATCCTGAAATCGATTGCGGCATACACACTTTGATGGTCGTGGAACAGGCCTGCAAATTAACAAGCGATCCCCTTATACGTTTCGCTGCACTGGTACATGATTTGGGGAAAGGCACGACACCTGAAGAACAATGGCCCAGCCACCGGGGTCATGAGGAACGAAGTGTCGGCTTAATTGAAAAAATGTGTGATCGCTATCGTATACCAAAAAGTTACCGAGGTCTGGCCGTCATTGTTGCCAGGCATCACCTTGATTGCCACCGTATCGCAGAAATGCGCCCGGACACTATATTGAGAAAGCTCGAGGCGATGGATGCTTTTCGCAGGCCGGATCGTTTTGAGCAGTTCCTCATCGCCTGTGAGGCAGATATTCGGGGTCGCAAGGGATTCGAAGATCGAGATTACCCGCAAGCCGCGTATCTAAAAAGCGCGCTGGAAGCCGCGAGCGCTATAGATACGAGCAGTGTGCAAAAAGAGGCCATGAGTGGACCGGAAATCGCGCAGGTAATTGGCAAACTAAGAGTGGCTGCGATAGAAGAAGTTAGACGGCTGGCGAATAAGTAAAGTTCCCCGCTGCAAGCAAACAAGGCGACAATCCTATTGTCGCCCTGAGCAACTAGACCTGCCGCCCTGAGCATCGTCGAAGGGTCTCGGGACGGAGGCATTGTTCACAAGATCTCTCCACTTCGGTCGAGATGACAGGTTCTTTTATTTCACCCTAAGCAAAGAGTATTGTCACCCTGAGCAAGTGACCTTGTCACCCTGAGCATCTAACCTTGTCACCCTGAGCATCGTCGAAGGGTCTCGGGACGGAGGCGGGGCTCGACATATCTCTCCACTTCGGTCGAGATGACAGGTTCTTTTTTTTCACCCTAAGCAAAGAGTTTTGTCACCCTGAGCAAGTGACCTTGTCACCCTGAGCAACGCCGAAGGGTCTCGGAGCGGAGGCGCCGCTCGCAAGATCTCTTGAACGCCGCTTGGTCTCTGTTCCAGACTCGACCCTACCACTCACTTCCATGTGAGCGTCCCGACGCGTTTCTACCACCTGGCTCCTGCATGCAAGTAATACTAATAAATAGCAAATATTGCCAGTCCCAGAACCACGCGATAAATGACATAAGGCAGCATACCCGTGCGATCCAGCAATCTAAGAAAATAATGGATCGATAACCAGGCAGTAACAAAGGCCACAGCGCTGACTGCGAGGACCGAAATCCAGTCAATATTCAGTTGCTGCGAAGATAACTTAAAGGTCTCGTAAGCTGTGGCCAGAATAATGACCGGTACTGCCAGTAAAAAAGAAAAGCGCGATGCAGCTTGTCGATTCATCCCTAACATAAGACCGGCAGTTATTGTGATGCCCGAACGGGAAGTGCCTGGGATAATAGCGATTGCCTGGGCGACACCAATAAGCAAAGCATCTCTCCATCCAAGCTGATCCCGCTCACGTGTCTGCGCACCAAATTTATCGGCCCACCACAGCATTAGACCAAAGCCAATCGATGCAGAAGCAATGACCTGCGGATCACGTAAGGTTGTCGCGACAAAGTCATGCAAAAACAGACCTGAGAGACCAACGGGTATCGTCGCGACCATTAAATACCAGAGCAAATAATCCTTTTTCTGATTTGCCGGATCGAATGAAGCAATCCATCCCGATGTCATGCTCTGCAGGTCTTTACGAAAATACAATAACACGGCGCCCAAACTACCGGCATGCACGGCAACGTCATAGACAATTCCCTGATCATTCCAGCCCATCAGGGCGGGCAAAAGAATCAGGTGCGCCGAACTGGAGATTGGCAGAAATTCAGTAAGGCCCTGTATTATCCCAAGTATTATTAAGTGTGCTAACTCCAAATTAATTTCCAGATATTTAAATTAATACTTCCTGCAATTTTATTGCCCATCAATATATGATCAAAAAACAGGCAGAAAAACCGCCGTTGCTATGCGCTGTATGATTTTTATTAAGGTTCGACTTGTTTTGCCAACAATAATGACTGCCATTGTATCCTGTAAGGCAATGAGTTTGCCAAACAACCTCTCGTAACTGAGGTTAGTGACTTCACCAGGAAGTGAATTGCTATAGAGATATAACTCATTGTTTATATCATAATCGTGTCCCAGCTTCCAAAGCGCTATTTCAATATTCCTGGCGCTGTTATATAGATTCTGTGGATCTGCTGAATCGAAAAGGAAGAATTCTTCCCTGTATCCATAGGAAGACATGATCATTGAGGTTAATCCTACGATAAAGGCAAAAACACGATCACCTTTATACTGTTCGCTGAAGGTTAGCTTTACGGCATCAATACCCATCGCACCATTCAGTTCGGGAAAATTCCAACCATGTCTTTGCTCAAAAACTCGGTCAATATTCTCTTCAGCGCCGGGATAGTTGGATTTCTTCAGTTCTCTCGGATTACGCTTATATAACTTGCCCATTAATGCACGTAAATAACTTCTCGCTTCATGCACATGCACTTCCATCACTATGCCGATATCAGTTTTTGCTAAAGAGTCAAAATTGAATTCTTTAGCATCGGGCCCATCTGCTTTAGTGTTGGATTGGCTACAGGCACTGAGGATTGCGCCGGTCATCAAGAATGTTGCAACTCTGATGGCTGAACGAAAATTCATAATCCAGTTTAGATATATGGTAAACGAAACTTCTGAATTAAAGACGCCGGCGATGATCAATCAAACTAAAACCGGCAAGCTCAGTTTCAATATCCCGACTGAGGGCAATGACCTTGAATCGCTCGCCCATTTCACCTGGCAGGGTCAATAGTTTTATTTGTCGACTGAATTCTAGCTGCTGAATCTGACTCATGTCTTTCCGTTCGTGCATGATCTGTTCGAGTCCGCACGCCATTAGAAAATAAGCTTGAGTGGTAAAACCGGACACACTCAGTTTTGCACTTACAGCAGCTTCTGCCACGGCCGTAAAATCTACCGAAGCGCTAATGTCCTGCAAACCGACATACAAAAAGGGATCTGACTGTGCCCGATGTCGATAGTGGCAAATCAAAGTGCCCTGTGAGCGTTGTTCATGATAATACTCATGACGTGAATAACCGTAATCAACAAATAACATGACCCCACGCCGCAAACAATCCGACATGGATTTAATCCAGGCAGGAAGATTGCCGTTTATCTCAGATGTGTAACCGTCATCAAATGACGTAGTCGAATCTTGAATAATATTCTCAATTTTTTGAGTGAGCTCATCATTCGCGTCATACCGTCCCCAGGCGAAACCATCTTCTTTCCATTCGACATGTAACTCTTCTATTTTCTTTTTCCCCAGGCGAAAGCGCTGCACCGGCATGGCATCCAGAACCTCATTCGCCAGGATAAGACCCTCAAAACCATCTTCTGGCAATGCATCCAGCCAGCATACTTTTGACATGAGTTCAGGTATTCGTGCCAACAACAAATCCTGCTGTCTTTGTCTTAGATCAGCGCCAGGTTCCAGTATGTAATACTTTATGGGAAGAGAATTCAGATTTTGTAATTCCTTAAGTAGATCGCTGGCAAGAACCCCAGTGCCTGCACCTAATTCCAGAATCATCGGCTGATCCAACTCATTCATCACCTCGGCGCATTGTCTGGCAAGGCAAATTGAAAACAAGGGTGATATTTCCGGTGCTGTAGTGAAATCGCCGCTTTCACCAAATTTGATGGCGCCCGCACTGTAGTAACCAAGACCAGGTTCATACAAGGCCATCTGCATGAAACGGGAGAAACTGATATGACCTTCGTTATCTTTTATCTGATCACGGATGACTTCTTGCAAAGCCAGACTGTGAGTCAGTGCATGTTCATCCGGCAGGGGTAACTCTGTTATTGACACTAGATGATAACTTCGCGCATTAAACCGCCAAATTCAACATGCGCACAACAGCGAGCCAGGATAAAAAGAGGAAGATATAAACGCATGTCCGATATTAATTCGTAAATTGAAGAAAAGTTTCGAATGCTTATTCTGTTTTTATGAAGATTTCTTTGTCATACTCAGCAACCTGGAAATAATGAAGTTCCCCATTGACATAATACTTATCTATTTTGGCACTTCATTGGCAATAGTTACCCCGGTTACTATATACAATGTGTTGTGAACTATACTTTCATACGTAAACTATGACTAGCAAAACAGTCCTCATTACTGGCGCCGCGCATCGTATCGGTGCGGCTATTGCACGCAATCTTCACGACAACAATATGGATGTGATCATCCACTATTATCAATCACGAGCGGCGGCCGAAGAACTCGTCGCTGATTTGAACAGCAAACGAGGCAACTCGGCACATCTTATTCAAGGTGATTTACTGGAGTTCGAGAGCTATAGCAATATAATCGAGCAAGCCTACGAATTTAGAAGCCGTCTTGATGTTCTGGTTAATAATGCCTCTTCATTTTTCCCAACGCCCTTTGGCCAAATCACGGCCGCCCAATGGCAGAACCTCATCGGTGTTAATATGCAAGCACCTTTGTTCCTGGCCCAGCATGCTGCTGAGTATCTCAGTGCCAGTAATGGATGCATAATTAATCTGACAGATATTCACGCACTTCGTCCCCTGAAAAATCATGCGGTCTATAGTACGGCGAAGGCTGGACTGGTAATGCTAACTAAAGCCATGGCCAAAGAGCTTGGACCGGCTGTCCGCGTTAACGGATTGTCGCTCGGAGCCGTACTCTGGCCTGAAAACATGGATGATGAAAAGCAGCAACATATTCTTGAGCAAATCACATTGGAACGTATTGGCGATCTAACTGACGTTGCAAGTGCTATACGCTTTCTAATCGACGAAGCTACGTATATGACTGGTCAGATTTTGACTATTGATGGTGGCCGAACGCTTTATTCATGATCTATGATAAAATTTTCATTCAAGCAATAGAAACCACTCTACACAATCATGTTAATAGAAATCCCTGACGTAAAACAGCTGAGCGGAGAACCTAAACGCCGATGGTTTTCCTCACCTTCGTTGGATCTCTTCCTTTGGTACGATGAGAAAGATAAGATCATTCAATTTCAGATCTGTTACGGCAAGGGACCCAACGAGCACGCGCTCACCTGGCAACAGGAAGGCGGGCTGCTCCATCATTCCGTGGATGATGGTGAGAACCGATCTTTTCGAATGAAAAGCACGGCAATCATGGTGAGTGGTAGTGACTTTGATGCCGAAAAAATTGCCGGGCAATTTGAACAATTGGCCGGAAATATAGATTACAAAACCGTTCAATTCATCTTATCCAAAATAATGTCCAAGGAAGATCTTTAAATATGAAAACTCCTTTTTTGATTCTAAACACTTATCTGACTGCCATTTTACTTTCCTCCAACGTCTACGCCGACGTTATGAACCTCAATGAACTATGGCAAGTGGATGAGTTTAGCGATCCAGAAGCCGTCATTTACGCTGAGCGGACGAATAGTCTATATGTATCCAATATTAACGGTAAGCCTGCGGAAAAAGACGGCAATGGGTTTATTTCAAAAGTGTCGATGGAAGGCGAGATAGTGGAAAAAAACTGGTCTACTGGATTCAACGCGCCAAAAGGTCTTGCCATACACGGTACTCGCTTGTACGTCGCCGATGTGGATGAGTTAGTGGAGGTAAGTCTGGACACCGGTGAGATCCTCAATCGTTATACTGATTCCGAGGCAAAATTTTTCAACGATGCCGTCGCCGCCAATGATGGCTCAATCTATGTGGCTGATACGAAGACAAACACCATACATCAATTGAAAAATGGGAAATTTATCCGCTGGCTGAACTCCGCCGAGTTGAGAGGTCCGAATGGCTTACTCCTTGAATCCGAAAGAATGCTTGTGACCGCCTGGGGCACAGATGAAGGATCTGAGGCCATTTCGGGTCAAGTGCTAGGCATCTCAATGCTGGATAAATCGATTACGATTGTTGGTAATGAACACACTAAAGGAAACCTGGACGGTATAAAGGTCAATAATAATGGCGATTACTTCATCACTGACTGGATGTTGGGAAAATTATTGCTCTTGCCTGCCTCAGGTGCAGTGCAAACCCTGCTTAGTCTTGAACAAGGGACGGCTGATCTGGAATATATTCAATCAAAGGACATACTGATATTGCCGATGATGAAAAGCAATAAGTTGATCGCATACAAAGTACAGTAGATACGCATCGAGAACGAGAAATTACGCTGATGAAAATATACCGCGATTTTAGCTCACAAGAACAAATCGACGCTCAATACAATATCGGTGCCTCTATGCCGGGCTGGGAATCTTATATTGAACGTTACATTGATGACAGTAAGAAAGCCCGTGAGTCGATGAACTGTGCGCTCGATATTCAATATGGACCGACCCTGGACGAACAGCTCGACATTTTCCCTTCAGCAAAACCAAATTCGCCGATACTTGTGTTTATCCATGGCGGCTACTGGCGAGCGCTATCCAGTAAGGAGTTCAGTTTCATCGCCAGCACGCTGGTAAAAAATGACATCACTGTCGTCATCAACAATTATTCTTTGTGTCCAAAAGTGTCCATTGCAGAGATCACTCGCCAAAATCGATCCGTGATTGCCTGGCTGGCCAGGGATGCACACAAATACAATGGCGATCCGAAGAAAATATTTGTCTCTGGCCACTCTGCAGGTGGGCATCTGACGGCAATGGTTTGTTCGACCAACTGGCAAAAGGAATATGGCCTGAGCCAGGACCTGATCAAAGGGGGTATTGCTATTAGCGGTATCTATGACCTGCAACCCTTTCGTTATTCCTACCTACAACCCGTACTTTTACTCAGCCACGAATTAATCAGGGAACAAAGCCCGTGTTTTGTTCTTCCGGAAGATGGCCCGCCGATGCTTATGACGGTGGGCGAAAAAGAATCGTCGGAGTTTCATCGGCAGGCACAGGACTATCAGCAAGCCTGGCAGTCCACAGGAAAGCAGAGCGAGTTTCAGGTTGAAGCAGGCGAGGATCACTTCTCAATTTTGTACAATATGCTGGATCCTGCTACACCATTGTTTAATAAGGTGATGGAGATGATTAAAGCCGGTAGCTAAAGTATTATTTTGGGCTAAATCTCGGCAAATTACGCGCTTTATCCGTGACAGCACTATGAGGCTATTACGCTTGGTGGAAATGGATTTCGATGTTGCTATTTATTCTCCAGACTCCAGAATCTCGAAATCGTGAGTAATTAGTGCGGTTTTGCCCAGCATAATGGATGCTGAGCAGTACTTTTCCGCCGACAGGTTGATCGCTCTTTCCACCTGTTTTTCCTTCAGGCCTTTGCCCATCACGATGAAGTGGATGTGGATATCGGTGAACACTTTTGGGTGCTCGTCGGCTCTACTGGCGGACATTGTCATCGTGCAATCCTGAATATCCTGTCTCGATTTTTGTAGAATAGAAACAACATCATAAGCCGTGCAAGCCCCCATTCCCAGTAGCAGGGTTTCCATTGGTCGGGCACCCAAATTACGACCACCGCCCTCAGGTGGACCATCCATGACGATCTTATGTCCATCGCCGGACTCACCTATAAAAGTAGCGCCACCGGCCCACGATATTTTTGTCTCCATTTATCCCTCCAACTGGTTGATTTCTTGAAAGAAGAGTAACATAGTCATCTCATAGGAAAAAACTAGAGCGCAATACAAGTCCGGACAGCATTGGACGAGGGGAGAAAAAACAAATGAGCGATCAGCCTTTGCAAGGCCGTGATGTCGTTATCAGTAAATTTCTGGATCATTGCCATCAGAAATCTTACCCGGCGAAACATCTTATCATTAAGGAAGGCGACCTTTCCAAAGACCTGTATTACATTATCTCAGGCTCTGTTACCGTCATGATCGAAGACCAGAAAGGTCATGAGATAGTCCTCGCCTACCTTAATCCCGGAGACTTTTTTGGCGAAATTGGCCTTTTCGATACAGAACACAAACGTAGTGCTTTCGTGCGCGCGAAAAGCGCCTGCGAAATTGCCCAGATAAGCTATGACCGCCTGAAAGGGATGCAGGAGTTATTCCCTGGTCTGTTGTATGCCATTGCCTCTCAACTTGCCATGCGTCTGCGTAAGACCAGCCGCAAGGTCAGCGATTTGGCTTTCACTGATGTCAAGGGGCGGGTAGCACGTACCCTGCTTGATCTTTGTAAGGAACCAGATGCGATTACCCACCCGGACGGTATGATGGTAAAAGTCACTCGTCAGGAATTGGGTCGAATAGTGGGTTGTTCGCGAGAAATGGTGGGACGCGTCCTCAAAGACCTCGAAGAAGACCATCTCATTTCCGTATCGGGCAAATCCATGGTGGTGTTCGGCACGCGTTGACTAAAGAGTTTGAAGGAGATCGTTGACGGTCTCCGGTAATCCTATCTTGACAAGCCGCAGCAGAGTAAAGACAATCCGTTTCCCTGCAAAAACGTAACGGCTATGTAGCTCAGCTGGTTAGAGCGCGGCATTCATAATGCTGAGGTCGGTGGTTCAAGTCCACCCATAGCCACCACACCTTCCTATCGATGTGCAATGTGAGAATTGACCCTGCACTGCGCTGGGATTGTTGGCAAAGATTTTGTTATCGAGAAGGAAAAGCTAATCAACTTACATCTGATTTTGCAATGGACACTTCTGCCAGCATAGCGGTTGTTTTTCTCAGGCGCGCACTGATGATTTGCCCGATTTTCTTTAATAGCTTGACTCCCATTTTTTCATTTTCAGTTATCAAGCGATTGAAATTATCGGCAGAAATAATAAAAACAACCGAATTCACTGACGCAATGGCAGTAGCGGATATCGGCTTATCTTCCAGCACTCCCATTTCCCCTATCGAGCCACCCTCCTTTATTTGAGCAACCTGAAATAGCTCCGCTTCGTTTATTTGCTTATAAATAGTAATAAGCCCTTCGGCCACCAAACACAGTTGAGATGACTGATCACCTTCCTTGAAAACAAATTCTCCTGCTTTCGCCGTGTACACCCTAAACCACCTGGCCAATTGTGCAAATTCGCTTTCATCTAAATCAGAGAATAATGACAGGTTTCTAACATATTTTTTTACGATTCCTTCATTACAGGTAATTTCTTCCAATGAGATATTTTGATCCATAGCGCTCCCAAACTCGAATGATTAAAAGTTACTTCCAGAAACATTGAAATGCTTCGCTTTAATCATAGCAAAATAAACGATAGTGAGAAAAATAATCTGCACAGGACAAGGTTTTAGGATGATTAAAGAAGAAAACCCCTGGACACTTGAGAACAAGGGGCATAAAGGGGGGGGTTATACATTAGGCTCTTTAAATTTTTGGACGAATAATTTGAGTGGCATATTACCTAAACCAAAAATTCGATCTCTTGAATAAGACAGCGAGCGCCTCATAGTGGCCGGTGAGCCCGTAAAGAAAATTATAAGTCCATCGCCATAAGACTTTTTTATGGAAGGATAGTAACTTGAAGTAGGGTGTTCGTCTCCTATATTGTAGTAAATAGTAATGCCAGCTTCCTTTTTTAGAAATCCGGTAATTATTGCTTTCATTTCCCCATCATCAGCTTGTTCCTATCCTGCAAGGGCAATTGCATTGGATGCGATTATTTGTCCATCGAGATCTAATTCATGAAACTCAATGTCTTCCCCTTTAGATCTAGTCGCTCCCAATGCTATTGAGGAGTCTGTAGTTTGCTTGCTATCTGATACCAGATCGTGGTCACAATTGGATTTATTGACAATCATCACCGGATATATGTAATAAAAAGACAAAAAACAAATAGCAACAAATGAAATCCCAAGTCCAGCGCCAAACACCAGGCCTTCAGTAAATTTTTTTACCATGATTTATCCTTCTCGATTAATAAGATCCGGACAAAAAGGTCAGCACACTGTTTACACCGAGTCTCATTTGAGCAGGAATGCATCCGTCGACTCTGCCAGGAGATATTTCTTCAATCAGGAGTGCCATTTTCTAAAATGGCTTATTGGATCCTGAAAACACGTCCTAATGTTCCTGCCATCTACAAATAACTTAACCACCAATCTTTGCGCTTGCGCTTAACATTTGCCATCCATCTGCAAAATGGGTACAGGATGATGAGTACCGTTATCCAGGTGATATAGACACCAATCAGTCCCGTGCCATAGCCTTGTGGGTAGAAAATAAAGGAATGTAAAAATTGTCCGGACTCGAACCCTTGTGTCATACCAAAGAAGATACTCAGTACATGTATCAAATAGAAATGTGCAACGTAAAAGGCGAAAGGCACTCTTCCAAACATCACCAGGGTATCTTTGAACCATCCCTGGAGTTTATCCGCATAGGCGCAGACAATTGCCATGGGACCGAGGGTTGCAAGTAGAAATAAAAGACTGGGTGGGTATTTGCTGACATTCATGAAATCAAAGAAAGTTGCTATCCCACCCCCGCTTTGAATTTCCCATGAATTCGGATCACCATAAATACCAAGTGCTCTAAGGGCGATAAAGGCTGCGATAAAGGCCAATCCCGTTTTGACCAGAAAGGGATCCCGTGATTCTGGCGCTTTCTGAAATATAAAGGCCGTGCCGTAGCCAAGCAACATAAGCCCTATCCACGGCAATAAGGGATAAACAAAGATCAAATAGAAAGGCCCTAACACCATTGACCCTTGCGCATGCAAACCTAGCCAGAAAGGATCATTACCGCCCATAATATTTCCTACAGGCCAATACGGATCCAACAAATTGTGGCCCACAAGAATAAGAGCCGCGATGATAAAACAGGCTTTTGCGCCCATGTATTGCGCGCCTGCCAGCACAAGCATGCCTAAGCCGAGTACTCAAATCACTTGCAGGACGACTATGGTTAAGCCACCCATTTGAGGCTCTCCGAATGGTGAGAATGAAATTCCTGTAGAGATAATGGCTACTTCTACAAAGATCAGCCAGAGACCACGTTTGAAGACGAAACTCGCTACTTCATTTCGTGATTTACGCACAGCCATTAAACCAACAGACGTCCCGGCAAGAAACACAAACACTGGTGCACAGAAGTGTGTGATCCAACGAGTGAAATAAAGTCCGGCACTAACATCCGGCTGCGACATGGGATCCTGCACACCACCCACCATAAAAAAATCACGCACGTGGTCAAGTGCCATAATAATGATTACCAGGCCACGTAACATGTCAATGTTAGTTAGTCGGTATGAGCGCGCATCTTTGTCTATACCAGAAGTGCTTTCCATAGATACCAATTACTCAAAAGTAAAAAATAGTTTGCGAATCAGCGCTTTTTATCCAACAAGTCCTTCAAGTTTGCAAAGGGCTTGCTTGTAGCCTGAGACTTCTCGTTCTCGCTGCTTCTGCCGCTTGTAGAAACTTCACGATCGAGGTAACGCGCATGTTCGTTATCGTGACAATATAAACACAGCAATTCCCAGTTGCTGCCATCGGAGGTGTTATTATCGTGATTATGATCTTTATGATGCACGGTCAATTCACTGAGATTCTCGCGAGTAAATTCACGTGAACATTTGCCACATATCCAGGGATACATCTTGAGAGCCAAATCGCGATATGAGTGGCCTCTTGTCTCGGCCTGCTTTCTTGATTCTGCTACGACTTTATCGAGTTCATTCATTGTTGCCAGTATAGAATGGAAAGATAGAATAATAAATTAGCAAATTCGACCAGCGAACTCATTTTCTTTAATGCCGGTGATTTTTCATATTATCTTAAATGCAGGCATTATTTTGCTAGTAACAAGTTTCAGTGAACGCATCTCTTCAACATGACCAAGATCACCGAAAGCGATTTGTAGTGCAAAATAATTTATCCCAGTTTCAACTACTTGCTGCTTAAGCTTTTCAGTAACTTGCGCTGATGTACCACACACCATCATTCCGCAATCATTTGCAACTTCAAAACTTCCCAATACCGTGAGAAAGGGAACGGAAAGGTCATTTTCTTTCCAGAGTTTTTCAAGTTTCGTGCGCCAGTCGTCGAAAGCGCGCTCACCGATTTCCCGCGCTTTGACCTCGTCATCGTTGACATAAATAAGTCGATAAGCGCCAAGGTAAGGCGTTTCTGGCGCGCTTGCCTGTCTTTCCGCGCGATTCTTATCCCAATATTCCAGGTAACTCGCCGTGAGTGCTTTTACAGTCGCTGTCGCGCCTAATGAAACACTGTGCATGCCACGCCGCGAGGACATGTCCTGACCCTCTGGCGATTTCGCCGCACTCCACATGGGGACAGGATTCTGCAGGGGCCGGAGTGTCATAGGCACCTTGTCATAGTGATAGTATTTACCCTGGTAGGTCAGGGTTTCAGAAATCAGCCCTAAGGCAATTATTTCTTCTGCTTCTGCGAGCAAATCGATTGTGTCTTCAGGATTCAGCCCGCAATATTTTATTTCTATCGGTGAGATACCCCGGCCCATGCCAAATTCAAGTCGACCATTACTCAGGTTATCAAGCATACAAATCTCTTCCAGCAAACGCATAGGTAAGTAGGCTGGAACGACATAAACGAGCGGTCCTATCTTAATTCTACTGGTGTGGGTAGCTACTGCGGCAAGAAAAACATTAGGCGATGGTGCCGAACCCAATGGTGTGCCGTGGTGTTCAGCCAGATGATAATTTCGAAAGCCACCTTCTTCTGCTGCCTGAATGAAGCGAAGACGCTCTGTATAAGTCTGTGCAAGGGTCTCCCCTGCCCGCATATCAAGGTGATCAAATATTCCGAATTCGATTGTCATGTCTAATAGACTCAGTAATGATAAATATGCGTCTCATCGCGATGAATGATTATTTCTTTAAGACTAATACGGTATATCCAGCAAATATCATGCATTGCAGCGGCACAATTTCCTGGTGCATGGACCTCACCGACATTATTCCTTTCCAGTTCCAGATAGACGTCCAAAGATAATTTTCAGCGAGCGTTTAAACTAGGGACTCTTTTTTTAAAGGCAAACTAAAACGCAGTATCAAATAACCTGCAAGACCCGATGCCACAGAACCGACAATGATGCCCAGACGCTCATCAAACAAGTGGTTTACATTTGTTTCTTCGAAAGCCAGAGAGCCAATAAACAAGCTCATTGTAAAACCTACGCCACAAAGCGCCGCGGTCCCATATAAAGAGGCAAAAGACATTCCTTTCGGCAAGCTCGCCAATTTCAATTTTATAGCCATCCAGCAAAGACCAAAGACACCCACTTGCTTGCCAATGAATAAACCAAGAGCAATGCCGAGTGGGACACTGTGTAAAAGATGCTCACTACCAACACCAGACAAGTTAATACCTGCGTTCGCAAAAGCAAAAACTGGCAACACGTAAAATGCAACGATAGTATGCAAATCAGACTCCATACTTTTCAGAGGTGAATGGTCTGGGTTTGTTTTTGACTTCATCGGAATAAACATCGCCAGGATAACTCCCGCAAGCGTTGCATGGACACCGGATTTCAACATTGCCACCCACATCACAAGTCCAACCATTAGATAAACACTTTTCGATTCGGTATTACGTCTGTTTAACAAGACAAGGACCGGAATACAACTTGCAACGACAAACAAAGACATCGGAGATATTTTTGCAGTGTAAAAAAATGCGATAATAATTATTGCTCCGACATCATCAAATATTGCTAATGATGTCAGGAATATCTTTAGACTCGTTGGCACTCGTGAGCCTAATAATGAAAGTACGCCTAATGCAAATGCTATATCGGTAGCCGCGGGAATAGCCCAGCCTTTCATGGCAACAGGATCATCATAGTTAAAATAGCCATAAATAAGTGCCGGTATAAGCATGCCACCTACAGCAGCCACACCAGGCAATATAATATTTCGTCTATCTGATAGTTCCCCTTCAACAAGCTCTCTTTTTAATTCTAGCCCGATAAGGAAAAAGAATATCGCCATTAAGCCGTCGTTGACCCAAAGCAATAGTGGTTTCGCTATCTCGAGGACGCCAATCCGGATCTCTACAGGCGTCTCAAGTAAAAGAGCGTAGTATGAATGCAAGGGTGTATTTGCACATAAAAGTGCAAACGCCGCCGCAAACATTAGAATTATTCCGCTTGCGGATTCTAGCTTGAAAAAACCAGATAAAAATGTATCTCGTTGATTACTCACAGATCAATCTGTCCTCTGCTTCATTCAATAGATTTATTTAAAGTAGTAGGAAAAGAATCAATTAAAACTACAGGCATGGACGTTACTAAAAGCGCGGTTAGAATTACCTCTCTTCCTGATTCAAACTCCGAATTACGACGGTTCCTGCCAACTTGTCATGCCAGCCTTGTTTTCGACTATCAAACCCAACCCATATAATCCCCAGAAAAAAGGGTAGCATAGAGACATAGTAGCCCAAATAACGACCGACAAGTTGTCCAGCTGAGGGTTTGCCACCCGTTTTTGCATCCACTATTTTTAGTTTTAGCAACATTTTCCCCGGTGTGGCCGATTTGTAAATCCAAAATAATATAATAACAATTGCAGGTAATACGTAATTCAACATCACATCCCAATAACCAAGGATAACGCTTTCGCTCATCAAGTACTTTTCACCGTAAATTAGAAATAATAATGGGAATACGATGAACATAATCATTATCGTGTCTACGATTGCCGCCAGTGTTCTAATCCAGAAACCTGCATAATCGACATCATTCATTTTGGATCTCTCCCGTTTGCTGACTATTTTTTCTTATTATCTATTTGCCTTACTTTGATTAATCTGAAGAGAGAAACTCAGGACGATCTTCGCCCTGGGTGACCAGTACAAGGGTATCTAGCAAGGCCGTTTCCATATGCGTGTCGCCCGGTTCGACAAAATAACAACCACCAGCAGCCACATTGATTTTCTCTCCTTGACCCGTATCAATTTCCATTTCACCTTCTACCACCATTACCTGTACCCACTTAGGGTGAGTATGTCGGGGAATGCACATGCCCTTTGGCATGCGAAAGAAAGCTGAGCGTATATTGAACGCGCCTTCCCAAATAACGCTCTTATTTATTTCGGTACCGCCTCGTACCGGAGCGACGATCCACGACTGCTTTTCTTTTGGAAAATATTTACTCATTATCAACCCAGTATTCCTGACCATAGATGAAAGTGTGTATTGGCATAACAACCATGAGGACTAAAATCGTATCAATCATTGCCGCTACGGTCCTAATCCAAAACCCGGCGTATTTTTGTTCACTCATCCAATTCTCCTTAAAACATTCAGCTTCGTATGCTATGGCTATTAGCATTGCCTGGAACAAGTCTCTTAACACCTCTTTGTTATCTTATGTGCTAACTCCGTTCATGAAAATACCACGACAATAACCTTTAGCGTAATAAGATGAATATCTGACAACAGAGCTATTGTAAATTTACCCCTATTCGATTCTGCTCTCTTACCGATGATAAAGAGGGACTATACCGCAATTTCTCCTTTGCCAGTGTGACTCACATAGTATACGATTTCACGCTTGTGAATCTTACATCAATACACATCAGATAATTCCTATTCCATGCCAGACTACGTATACATGGTCAATGACGTGCCCGTTTCTATTTGGGGATTGACTTCTCGTGAACGATTACAACGAATGATTCTACGTGCAGGTCATTTGACCTTCACTAAAGACCTGGCCTCTTTACCGGCTGATTCTTCAGTCCTGATTCTTAGAGGTGATTTCCTCTACGACGATCGAATCATTAAGCGGCTTGTTAAAGAAGAAAATACGCTGCTGCAAATATCACTTAATAAAAACCTTGTCCCCGTTGCCGCCGTGGTTAATTCACAACTGGCTGTTCAGACAGAGGCAATATTATTGATAAATGCGTCGGCAAGAGATACCCCAGAAATTCCAACAGTTCAGCTTAATGATTGGTCATCTGGATTTCAAGAACAACTTCGTAAGTTTGATCCTCCTTATATTTTGCCAATTGTTGCTGATAATAAAGAAGCCTTTGAAGAACATTTGTATTCGGGTTCATACAAAGGAGTAACCGACCTGGTCACCAAATGGCTCTGGCCTATCCCGGCTAAATGGGTCGTTCGGATATGTGTCAATACTGGCATTACGCCAAATGCTGTCACCATCTTCAGTTTGATCCTGACCATTATAGTTGGAGTGTGCTTTGCGCAGGGACAGTACGTGTTAGGACTTCTCGCAGGTTGGCTTATGACCTTTCTCGATACCGTAGATGGGAAACTTGCTCGAGTGACAGTTACCTCTAGCAAAATTGGCCACATTCTGGATCACGGACTCGATATTATACATCCCCCATTTTGGTATATCGCCTGGGGTATGGGGCTAGGTATTTTCACGCCACCAACGTCCTGGCTTTCACTTCACAACATTTTTGGGATTATTCTTGTTGGGTATATTGTAGGTCGATTATGTGAAGGCCTGTTTCAATTGTGCCTCGGCAAATTTGGCTTGTACTGCTGGCGACCACTCGACTCTTTTAACAGACTCATTACGGCTCGACGAAACCCCAATCTTATTTTGCTGACGATCTCGCTAGTTTGTGGTCGTCCAGATTTAGGGCTGCTCGCAGTCGTAGCCTGGACGGCACTCTCAACTCTCATTATCCTTATTCGTCTGATTTTTGCATTTGGCGCCAGATTAATTTCCGGCAAGCCACTTCGTCCATGGCTTGCAGATATTGGTACAATCATCGATCGCAATTCCATAGCGGCTAAAATATTTACACGGCCTCCTCTCACTACTACCATTCAATCAACGGATTGATTCTAGTATCATCAAGGATAAAACTGACGTTCTATTCCTGACAAAGACTCAAGCATATTTCACGACCAAGGCAATGACAGGGCTACTTTCTCTCTGTAAATGAGTTTGCTCAAAGCGTTTATATGACTATCTATTGCAGGTTCAGTACGATACCTATTAGTGAGTTTACACAGTTCATGAGTATTACCGAATTGTTTCAGTGAACTAATAAAGTCTACGGCTAAAGCGTCAGGATCCCGTATCGCCGTAACATCTTATGATGTCACACCCTTCAGTAATTCGCGTGCTGCAAGGAAGGGATCTGTACTTACCACCGAGATATTATGAGCAAGTGCTTCCAATACGACTGCGAGCAAACCTTCATAATCGGAAGACAACACGAAAAGACCTGACGAAGCCAAATATTCTTCCACATCTGAAACGAAACCCGGCATGTCAATCAAAAGTGTTATTCCCAGGGTCTTCGTCAAAGCTTCGAGCGCCTGGCGGTCCTTGCCATCCCCAAGTACCAGGAGTCGACAGTCGATAGAATTTCTGACTAAATCAACGGTCTGCAATAACATACATTATATTATTGCGGATGTACTTGAGATTTTCATGTAACAGCTCAGACTCGGGCTCACTAGGTGTCAATGCACCATTACAAAAACAAAAAATACAGCCGCAGCATAGGCGACGTAATAATCGTTTAAGCATTTTGTCATAGGGTCTAAGGATGGGATTGGTGGTTTTGACGAAAATAGAGGTTTTCCATGGACAATAAAGCCTTGCTAATAACAAGGAAAACAGACTGACATTATTGCCTGCTGAAAGTATTACGTCAGAGTTTTCCAGACGCAAATAACGACCCGTTTTTTTAAACCATAGCCTAAATCACGTACGCGACTGCCGTTTGATTCACAGAAAAAACGAATTTTCACTCCCTCTTTAAGAACTTCCTTTAAGTCATCTTCACCGGAGCCACCACTAGCGCGAACAAAAATTTCCGTTTCTACCCCACGATTCGCAAAGCCATTGCCGAGGATTGCAGTCACCCGTTCTACACCACCTCAACCTAATTGATGAACAATAATACTTACACGGTTTGGCACGTAAGGATGAAGAGTGAATTTATCCACTCTGAAAGAGAAAATATTCATATAACATGAGCATCATGCTTTGCTTGCTATACCTTGCATAAAACCCTGTTAAAAACAGTGTTAATTCAACTGGCTTTTATGAACGCTGTTTGACCTGATTTTTTGAACACTCATATTCACGAATACAATTTGAGTCGTCGCCCGAATTTGCCTAATGCGATTCTGTCTCGTCTTGGTAGTGCAAAACGTATGCTTAGCCAGATAACCGACAAATAGACTATGAATATCACGGCACCCTGAAAATAAATGTGTGTTCCAGAAGTTACAATTTCTGCAATAAAAATCGCCAGACATGCAATTGATACTGAACCAAGTATTCTTAATATACTACCATCAAGTGCATGCAGTTTTTCTCGCCTGGATAATTGTAAAACAGACAATGCTGCTTTCGTAAGTTGGCCGGCTGCAACAGCGAAAGCTACGCCCAAAGTTTCATACTGAGGAAAGGCAACAAACAATACGATGGTCGCAACGATAAATCCAATTGCACTATTTATTAAGGGTAACCCACGATGACTGATCACCTGCTGAATAGCCGATGCCGGACCAATACCTGCTTCTATGCCCTTGGCAGCTGTTAAAATAACAAGAATGGGCCATGCAGCCGCTGCACCGGTAACAAACAGTGCCAGAAGAGAATCGGCGGCAATGATTATGGCGACAGCAGTAGGCATTGCTAGTAGTAAGGAGATACGAATTGAAAAAGTGTAAAGCGCCTGCATAGCTTCATGGTCACTGTTCGTATTTGAGGCTGCGATCGGTGACAAAACATGAGAAAAAACACTGCGTACCAGCTGCGGAATACTTGCCAGTTTACGCGCAATGCTATACAAACCTGCGGCGTTGGCACCAGCTGCGCCGGGTATACAAAAATTAATAATGACAGCGGGCAAATCAACAAACATCCGCCCCAGTACATTCGAGGGCAATACGGATAAACCAGAAAGAAAAAGATCGTGATTTACAGAGCGGGAAAGCTTTGATTTCCAAATTAACTTCAGGTTGCAATAATTATTCAGCACACGCAATGCCAATATTGCAGTAACTAAAAGTGAGCCTAGATGGGCGATGAACAAGGCAAGGGTATCCACACCAACCAGCCACAAAACGACTGCTAACACTAGACGTAATAACTGTTCCCATAGAAGACGTAGTCTGATCTCCGGTCCAAAGGCGTGACAGGCGCGCAATGCTGACGTAGCAATTTCTACCGTTGCCCACAAGGGTAGAGCCCAGACAAAAAGGCTGATCGCCAGCTCAAGCTGTACCAAATCCTTCTCGGCGACATTAAATAAGGGGGCGATTGACGCTGAAGACCAGGACAGAATACCGGCAAGTATTAGACAAGGTGTTACACCCAGAACAAACGCGCCTTTAATGATAACAGCGCGAGCCTCAGCTTCATTTACTTTAGGTAACACGCGTTGCAATGCTGCTGTCATTGCCAGATCCGCGATATTTTCCAATAAATTAATCAAAGACCAGAGAACGGTATATAGACCATAGGTTGCCAGCCCAAACATCCAGGTATAAGCAGGTAGTGTAACGATTTCGATGATTGAGCCAAACTTGGCCAGAAACACGGAACCGGCACCGCGAGCAACATCCCGACGGGCATCGAACTCGCTATTATTATGATCCTTACTTTTACTCACAACATTTATCTTCTATCAATATCGAGTCAGCACGAAAAACCCTACCTGCTACGAATGTGCTCTGATGAGATGATGAATTTTTGATGATCATGGCAAGATTGATATTGTTCTGCAAAATCGGGCAATAAATGACAAGTATATACTTGAAATGTGAATAATATAAATCAATGGACTGGATCTATGACTCATTCATAGTCATATGCAAGGTCATAAAACCTTTCGGCATTTTTCAGGTTTTTTCTCCGTTAAATCACCACTAAGCTAACTAGAAAGGAATATCCACACTTCCACCAATTGTTAACGGCGTACCTGGGTGGAGGTGCAACAAACCTACTTGCGAAGGGGCAAGGTAATTGTTATCAAAAATATTAGTTAAATTCAAACCCAAGCCGATCCGTGGCATGAGCTGATATTTGGCAAACAAATCACCCAGCCAGTAGCCGGAGATGCTTGCTCTCAGTTCATCAGGTTCCAAGCTTACCTTCTGCCTGCTTTTGTATCTAACACTCTAATTGTGGTGCTTTGGTGACTATGTTTATTGTGCATTTCTTATCGCGATAGACGAAGCTTTACACTACAGACCCTCACAAAGGCCGATATCAATTAGTGCCTGGCTGGATTTATTAAATGGGAGTAATTCCACTTTTACTTTTTACATTAGTCCCGATGTAACGAACACCCCATCAAGTGATGAAGTCATTTTCGTCCTCCGCTAACAAGCCAGCGATCCGAAGAAATAACTCTTAACTCAGCTTAATTATGTTCATTTGACTCTCTATTGCTTCTACATCCTCTATTGCCATATTATGGGATGCAGTAGATTTAAGGTTGTCCTATACACTCTCCTATGTATTCCACTTGCTCCCAAATTCCTGTGTACTCATGTAGAATTATATCAATATCTACTTTCCATACCTGATTTCATGAAGTCCACTTTTATTTATCACAGCCTGCGTCGGGATATATCCAATTTTTCTCTGATAAAAAGACGCAACTTTGACGGCTTTTTGATCAGTATGCACCAGTCCGGAACCCACTGGCTTAAACACATGCTGGCTACTGCGCTGACACACAAACTTGATCTACCGCCACCTCAATACATCCATGCCAATGATGTAATTCCGGGCCCCAAAGGCCCCCCAGTTAACAAAATCCTTCCTCGTATTGTGAGTTCCCATTCCATCCCTCACGCCCTGCTCGGAAGCCGACTATTTCGCCGCCTTGTAAAACTGCCTCCCTACGTTGTGCTAGTAAGAGACATTCGAGCAACTTTGGTATCGACTTATGAAAAATGGAAAGAACATTACAATTGCGACTTCCCGGTCTTTTTGCGTGGCGATGTGAGCGGTCATCGTTTTCATAACGATATCTGGTGGTGCCTTCGTTTTTGCAATAGCTGGGGTGATCTGCAACAACGTTTTCCCGAATCGACGCTCATAGTGAAGTATGAAGAACTGAAATCCAGCCCACTAAGTCAGTTACAGCGTATCGTTGAGTATTGGCAGCTTGAATTAGATGAGTCACACTTGCTTTATGCCATTAACGAATCAAGTAAAGAAAAAATGGCTCGAAAAAAAGATCCTGAAGATCCGTTCAATGTCACCGTCATCCGCAACGACAAGCAATCTTTTCTGGACTGGTATGATAAGGCACAGACTGAATATGTTATTCAAGTCTGCAACGACTTTCTAAAGTACGACTTTGGCTACGACTACAAAAATTGAACACACAGATATATCGTTTTTTAAATATGAATTGTCAATAATGAAAGATGACAAACAAGCCGTGCTTAACGCAAATGACGAGTTCTATAGTACTTTTTCGAACAACGACTTTGTAAGCATGGAGGAACTATGGTCAGTCAATGACAACATAAGCGTTATTCATCCAGGCTGGCCGCCCTTAACAGGGCATCACTCAGTAATATCCAGTTGGAAGCGGATTATGGATGGAGGCAATTCGCCAAATATCACTTGCATTAACGCCAACGTTAATTTGTCAGGTGATATCGCGATAGTAATATGTACAGAATTACTAGCTGGTGCGAAACTGGTAGCTACCAATATTTTTGCTCTGGAACAAGGCAGTTGGAAGCTTATTCATCATCAGGCAGGCCTGCTGCATCAATCAAATAACAATAAAGAAGGCGATACACTACATTAATCTAGCTCGACTTATTATCGTATGTTATAAATACCTTACTGTTTTTTTGTTACATAAATCAGGACAAAGAATCTATAGGCTAGTCACATGCAACAAAAACAATTAATTCGTTCGCAGGTTGAGATTTTGTACTCTCAATCAGCCGTCACATTTTTGTTCCCGGTTTTCGTTTCCATTATCCTGGCCTTCGTTTTGTGGAAGATCGCTAATCGCCCTGTTTTATTGGGCTGGGTAACCTCAGTTTGTATTTACGCTGTAGCCCGCTTTGTCTTGCTGTGGAAATACACAAACACTGAAATAACACCGGATAATGCTTCCAAATGGCATGATGCTTTTATTGCGACAGCCTGTCTGTCTGGCATTATGTGGGGACTCGCTGCAATCATTTTGATCCCCCATGACGGCAAAAATATCGTCGAATTCACACTTTATACCGGCATCACTTTATTATCTGTTTCGGGTCTGGTTGCCGGCGCTACGATTTCATATGCAGTGAGTTTGAAAGTATTGTTTTTTTATATACTGCCAGCGTTATTACCACCTGCTCTTTACTTGATCTCATTGGGGGATATTTATAGCAGTACGTTGGGTGGGTTTATATTGCTTTACTGTTTTTTTATTTCAAGCGCAGGATACAGAATGAATGGCCAACTGCTTGGTTATATACAAAAACAGAGTGAGTTGGAAAAACTCAAATGGCACTACCAAAAACTAAAGTTAATGTACGAAAAAATCTCCACGCGCGATATACCCTGATGAGGGTAGCATCGCCCTGGCCAGATTGATTAATAAAGCATATGTCCCACTTGTAGATAGGTTAGTCACCTATCTTTTTATTCAAATGCGGCACCGACTCCATATCACCTTTATTCATGTAACGTTTCTCACTGCCGGTAGCGGTGACATTTTCGTAAACACCATCGTCGCGTTTCACCAGTTTAGTAAAGCCCATATTTTTTAACTCACTATTAAATGTCGAGCTGGCAATTCCAGGCGGACGCGTAAATATACGTGATATCGAGGCCAGTGGATCTGTATCTTCAAGTGGTATCTGGGCAACAAAGCACAGCTCGCCCCATGTAAGCAGTTTCACAGCCATAGGATGGACAACTTCAACTGTACAACCGTTGTCTTCGCAATGATATTCGTAAACAGGCATAACTGACTGGAACTTCCGTTAAATTGTAGGTGAGTTGTCTGCCAGGAGGGCCGTCAAATTTTCTCGGGTGTGAGCATGAAACACAGAATTTCCATTTTCATCATAGTAATCACTTGTTAGTTTGAGTTCCTCTCGCAGAAAAAGTTCGAGATTCTCCTTTACGCCAAGCTTCCAGTCTTCCCATGCTACTTTTTCTCCATGCATCATCTCGTGCTCTTCCATTAATCTGATAGCATTCAACTTAAACACTTTATATTCGGCCGTCAGACCCGACAAGTCGGAGGCTCTTACCGCTTTGTCCTCGTTTGAATAACATTGAGCATCGACATGAGTGGCCAAAATAGCCGCATGAACTTTGCTGATTGTGTCTTCATCGACACCATAATCGCGCAAGGCCTGTCCTGAGAGTTCAGCGGAATACGCTTCCTTGGTGTCAAAACCTTTCGCCAGATGATCCTCGTGGTAACCGGCATCATGAAAAATCAAAGCATAGTAAACAACTTTCTCATCGAGAAGCACACTTTCGTGCTTGCACTTTTCAATGATCCCTTCAGAGAAACGCGTAACCGTAATAGCATGACCAAAATTATGGTATGGCATTTTCGGCTCATACAACTCCGAAGCTGTTTTCTCGATCGTTTTGTCGTGCATGACCATATGATAAATCTATACTATTGGCTTACTTTCCGTTGCTAAGTTCATAAGAATACTCATTATTATATGCCGTTACCATGTCATTTTAGAAGAGAATACTTTGTCAATTACACAAAATTGATGACATTTTTTCTCGTTTTGCAGCCAATTCGTCAAAAAACCTGTACTGCAGTCGATTTGAAGCTCAACCAGACAGTTTCGCCGATGTTAATATTAAGTTCATTCAGTGCCGATTGCGTAATGCTAACGTGCCAGGACTCCATAGCATCCACAATCACGTGTATTTCGCCATTGGCTTCCTGCATGGACGTAATTCTCCCCTGAAAATGATTGCGCATGCTGGATTTGAGCACATCTTTGGATAAAACCAGATGGGAGGAATCTATCGCTATTTGTGTGCCGGTCTTGATGGTCGAGGCAAGTTGAATCTGTAACTTCCCGGTATCAAAAACACCCCTGTTGGCATCGACCCGCCCATTAAAGGTATTCATTTGCAATCGTTGCCTGATCTTTCCTTTTTCAAGGCTACAAACGTACTCAGCCAGCTTATGTGCCTGTATCTGATCGTGGGTACTGAAAATCACCGTTTGAGAACCCGATTCTCCTAAACCATGTAATAGAAATTCGATATCTATTCGGGACTGCCTATCCAGATGACTAAAAGGTTCATCCAATATTAATACTGGCGGGTTCAGCACCAGGGCTCTGGCGATGGCCACTTTCTGAACTTCACCGCCGGATAACTCATGCGCCCTTTTCGACAATAAATCTTGCAGATTTAGTTTCAGCGCCTGAGCTTCAGCACGTTCACGCCGAGACTGTTTTCCCATGCCTCTTAGTTTCAGGCCCAATTCAATATTCTGTAACACCGTAAAATTAAACAGATAAGGCTTTTGTTGGACATAAGCAGTATGCCTCCTCAGGGCCTGGGTATTTCCTTCGATTACCAGCTCATTGGAATAACTTAGCTCTCCCCGAGACGGTAAGGTAATAAAAGCCAGTAAATTGAGGAGAGTACTTTTGCCGGAACCATTCGAGCCCACCAGCGCATTAATGGCATTTTGTTCGATGGAATACTCATCTATACGCAAGACCACTTCATCGCCATAGGCGTATTCAATGTTACGGAGGCGGTAGAGCTGGCTCATTTGTTTAAATATTGGAAGCGTTGTAATAAGCCATTAATGACGAAAGCCACCAGCAGTAACAAGATACCCAAAGCCAAAGCAAATTCAAACTCACCTTTGCTGGTTTCCAGAGCAATAGCCGTGGTCATGGTACGAGTGAAGCCTTCGATATTTCCACCCAGCATCATGGCAATGCCCACTTCTCCAATGGCTCTACCAAAACCCATAACGACAGCTGCCATGATCAAGAAGCGAACTTCGTTTAAAAATAATAAACCCTGCTGGATGGTGTTAGCGCCCAGTCCTCGGCAGGTCATTAACAATCTAGGATCGGCACTGAGGGCGGCACTTATGCTCAGACTCCAGATAACAGGGATAATCAACACACATTGGCCGATTATCATGGCAGTGGGTGTATAAAGCAGCCCCAACTCGCCCATGGGTCCCTGCCTGCTCAATATGCCGTAGAGCAAAAGTCCGACGACGACTGTGGGCAAAGCAACAAGCGTATTTAGCGTTTGTAACAGCAAGGGTTTTCCAGGAAAGGTACTTAGAGCGACCAGGAGCCCCATGGGTACGCTGAACAAGGAAGCCAGAATGACGGCAATAAGAGATATCCGAATTGAAGTCCACACGACGACGAATACACTTGAGTCGAAGTCAAAAATGAGTATTAAAGCGGATGCAAGCGAGCCCAGTAAAAATTCCATTGTTTATATTACTCCTGCATTCGATTTAAATCCGTGCCCAATGCCAATCGAGTCATCAGCTTGCTTGACTTGGCCATAGCAGCAACTAATATGCAGGTATATTCCTCGGGTCAATACGATGAAAATTGAGTTTGAAAAAAACATAAATGGTTTTCAGGAAGCACGAAAGCTAAAAATGATATTGGAGCATTATGCCCATTCAGACGCGACTGATAAACCTACCTTATTGCAAATTGAGTCCATTATTGAGCAGATTGAAAATTTTATTTCCGATCCGGAATTCAATTCGCTCGCCAAAGATATCCGTGTTGACGATGCCGCCTACCGTTCGCTGGAAGGATCCCCTACTTTATTAAGACGTCTAATCGCCAGTGTACGTGCAATTGTCGGCCCCTCAAAAAAGGAAATGCTACTAAGTAAACAGCGCCAGGAGCTGCTGGAAAGGGCCGAAAGGGCTGAATCCATGGCTTTTGATGCACTGGCAGAGACGGCTGAGATCGGTCGAGAACGCGATGGCCTGGAACGCAGATTGAAGCAGCAGAAAGAGGGTGCAGACTCTAAAAAGGAAAATTAAGTTCTGCTGTGACTCATAATGGGCACTACGACGCTAAGACCCATCCGACAATTTTCCTGGTGTTCCAATTATCGTATTAAGGAAAACTGAAATAACGTTCCAGTAAATCAGCATCATCAAAGTGGCGTCGACCAATAAAGGCCGTTGCATGATGTCCCCACTGCCGCATTGCACCGGCATCTTCCACACCCATAGGCCATAACAACCAACGCTCCTTACGACTGCTGCCAGGAACAATGCCAGTTGCACCAAACATACTTTTATACTTTCCGTTTTTCATCGCTATGGAACGTAATTGATTATAATCCGCAAAGCGATAGACTCGATGTTCTATGCTCAGATCTTTGGCCAGTACGGATTCAATATAATGAGATCCGGCGGCTATGCGCAAATGCACCCGCTGACCCACCTCTCGTACTGGCCCTCGTTTAGGCACCAACAAAGGTTCTTCCCTGTCACTAAGTGGCAATTCACGCATGACAGTGCTGCCAGCGGGGAAGAACATATGGTAACAACCGCAATTGTGCATAGCGTCGTACATCAGCACTTTGCCATCCCTGCCAACAGTTACCCGCCAGGTAATGCCATCTAAACGACCGGAGAGGATGTCCGCAACTGAGGTCGCCGTTCGAGCGGGAAACCAGATAATATAATTAAACTGCGGCAATATTTGACCCTTTACTTTCATATAGGAAAGATATTGATAAACCACGCCATCGCTTGTGTTAATTTTTAATTGTTCGTCAGCTGACCAGTAAGGCGAGCCGATTTTGTCATCATCGCTGACTTCATCCACCTCCCATACCGGGGCGAAATGTCTGAACAATCTATTTTCGTCGTACACGTTGAATGAAGGCAGAGATAGGACATTGCTGCTGCTTGTTCGCAGCAATTTTGCAATTTCATCTTCACTAATCTCAAGAGGTTTTTCTGGCGCATAGCGGAGAAGAGTGCCTTTGACGGCAAGGTCCTTTTCCGCAATTGAAAACGTCTGCTTTATCTTTTTCTGTAATTTGCCTACGCCTCTTTTTACGAACAAACTGGAAATTGGGTATATACCAAATATGCGGTTTCCTTTCAGATAACTGTCCGCCACTACGGCGGCCTCTCTAATTTTTTCAATTTGCTCGGGATCTTGAAGGTCCTCCTGCATCATTAATTCAGCACACTTATCCAGTGCCTCTATTGAAGCAAAATCTAAGGCATTGGCATTTTGCAGCTCGATCTGACGAGCCTGTTGATCCCGTTTCGCCATCGCTTCCATCCATGCTTTGAGTTTATGTTTTTCCTTAAGCTCTCCACTTAATGATGCCAAAAAGCGATTGCTGCGCAGATGGGGAAAACCCGTCAGGCGAGCAAATTGCGCATCGATTGCGGAGGTTTTAATAGTCAATTCATCGGCTTTGGCATATAAACTCGCGCACTCCGCGAGGCGGCCCTGTGAATGCAGATAAGCGGATTTCAGATCAGATATGCGCTTTGGCTGTATGCTACAGGCGCATAGCATCATCATGGCGAATGCTGGAAGAACTCGACGGAGCGACATAGGCATCGTATTTTCGGTAGTTTTCCGCTAAAAGTGGCTGGAAAAGCTGAATAATACAGTGTAATTTACCCATCCCTTTGAAAACAGTAATATTTATGGGCAAGAAGCTCTACATCAAATCATTTGGCTGTCAGATGAATGATTACGATTCCGCAAAGATGCGCGATATCCTTGCCGCATCCCACGATACAACAACGACTGACGATCCGAGTTCAGCAGATATTATTCTGGTAAATACCTGCTCGATTCGTGAAAAAGCAGAGGAAAAGCTATTCTCCGACCTTGGGCGTTGGCGAAAGCTCAAAGTTGAGAACCCTGATTTAATTATCGGTGTTGGTGGTTGTGTCGCAAGTCAGGAGGGTTCTGCAATCCGTGAGCGTGCACCTTACGTCGATATGGTATTCGGTCCACAAACCCTGCATCGATTACCCGAGATGCTCGATAGCGTTCGTGAGCATGGTCAACCGGTGGTAGACATCTCTTTTCCCGAGATAGAAAAATTTGATCGCATGCCGGAACCCCGTGCCGAAGGACCCAGTGCATTTGTATCGATCATGGAAGGATGTAGCAAATATTGCACATTTTGTGTCGTGCCCTATACCCGCGGCGAAGAGATCAGTAGACCGTTGGATGATGTCATCACCGAGGTAGTAGCGCTGGCTGAACAGGGTGTCAGGGAAGTGACTCTGCTGGGGCAAAATGTTAATGCTTATCGGGGTGACACGCACGAAGGTGATATTGCAGATTTCGCCAGCTTGATTGAATATGTCGCCGCCATTGAAGGAATCGAGCGTCTTCGATACACAACCTCGCACCCGGTAGAGTTTAGCGAAAGATTAATCCAGACTTATGCGCATGTTCCGGAACTGGTGAATCATTTACACCTGCCCGTGCAAAGCGGCTCAGATCGCATATTGGCGATGATGAAACGTGGCCACACTGTTCTGGAATATAAAGCCAAACTTCGCAAGCTGAGAAAGATTCGACCGAATATCAGCATATCTTCAGACTTTATAGTGGGTTTTCCCGGCGAGTCGGATAAAGATTTTGAGGCTACCATGAATCTCATTAACGACATTGGTTTTGATCAATCATTCAGCTTTATATATAGCAAGCGCCCTGGCACGCCGGCGGCGAACATGGCGGATGACACTCCGGATGAGGTAAAAAAACAGCGCCTGCAAATATTACAAGCCCGCATTAATCAGTTTTCCACGGATATCAGTGCAAGTATGCTCGGCACACAGCAGCGTATTTTGCTTGAAGGACCTTCTCGCAAAGACCCCGCCGAACTTTGCGGTCGTACTGAAAATAATCGTGTAGTGAATCTCGCAGGTGATCTGGAATTAATTGGTCAGTTCGCTGAAGTCCGAATCACAAAAGCTTTGCCCAATTCGCTACGCGGTGAACTGATTGCCCGCCACCTCGGCGCTCCAACACTCATTGACCAACGTATTGCTGTCTAATTCTTGAACACGCCCAATATTAAAGTCCAACCCATCGCTACAGAAGTGGTGCTGGAGCCGATGGACAATCACCGACTCGCCAATTTCTGTGGACCTTTGGATTCGCACCTGCGTCAATTAGAACGTCGTCTGGGAGTCGAGATAAACAACAGGGCCAACCGCTTTCGGGTTATTGGATCAGTAAAAACTGTCGAAATTACAACTCAATTAATTCAGGAAATTTACGCCGCTGGCAAAGATGAATTAATCACTGCGGAGTTAATACATCTACATCTTCGAGGTGCCAATATTGACGAAAAAATAGACAGTGACTTCTCTGAAGACATCTCTATTAAAACCAAACGTGGGATCGTTAAAGGAAGAACGCCTAATCAACGCCTTTATTTGCACAATATTCTAAATAACGACATTAGCTTTGGTATCGGACCTGCCGGTACGGGAAAAACCTACCTGGCCGTGGCCTGTGCAGTCGCGGCACTGGAACAGGACTCCGTCCGACGCATAGTGCTGGTGCGACCTGCAGTTGAAGCGGGAGAAAAACTGGGCTTTTTACCGGGCGACCTCGTACAAAAAGTCGATCCTTATCTGCGTCCGCTCTATGACGCTTTATTCGAAATGTTTGGCTTCGAAAAAGTAGCAAAGTATATTGAACGCAATGTGATTGAAGTGGCTCCCCTTGCCTTCATGCGTGGTCGTACGCTAAACGAATCGTTTGTTATCCTCGATGAGGCGCAAAATACCACAGTGGAACAGATGAAGATGTTCCTCACCCGTATTGGTTTTGGCTCGAAAGCCGTAATCACTGGTGACATCACCCAGGTCGACCTTCCACAGGAAAGAAAATCAGGACTGCGCCATATCATTGATATATTGAACAATGAACAGGATATCAGTTTCACTTTTTTTAAATCAAAGGATGTCGTCAGACACCCGCTGGTTGCCCGTATACTGAATGCATATGAGCGGCATGAGCCCTCTAATAATTAGTCCTCTGATAATACTGTGATACACACTGTAGATGTCCAGTATGGAATTGATGGACCCGATTTGCCAAAGCGCACACAGGTAACACTCTGGGCCAACGCCGCATTACAGAATATTGATACAGCGGTCGAACTAAGTATTCGTATAGTGGACGAGCTGGAAGGAACGCAGTTAAATGAGCAATGGAGCAAAAAAACCGGGCCAACCAACGTTTTGTCTTTCCCCTTCGAAGGGAATGAGGAAATGCAACCGAAATTACTCGGTGATGTTGTACTCTGTGCGCCGGTAATTGCCAGAGAGGCCTTTGAGCAGGACAAGTCAGTAGATGCACATTGGGCACACATGATTATTCATGGCACATTGCATTTATTAGGCTATGATCATATTGAGGGACAACAAATAGAGATTATGGAATCTCTTGAGATCAAAATCCTTAACAAGCTAAATTTTAACAACCCGTATACCTAAATACCTTTATGAACAAAGATGACCCTGGCAGCGGCCCTCATTCCTTTGTAAGTTGGCTGAAAAATGCACTTACCAGGGAACCGCAGGATCTACAAGATCTCATCGAAATTCTACGTAACTCCGAAGCCAGAAACCTGCTTGATCCTGATGTACTTGCCATGGTGGAAGGAGCTCTGCACGTCTCCACTATGAAAGTGCGTGACATTATGGTGCCGAAGATACAAATGGTCGTCATCAATAATGAGACTCAGCCTGAAGATATCATTAAAACTGTACTGGAGTCAGGACACTCGCGTTTTCCTGTTATCGCAGGTGATGCCAACGATGTCATTGGTATTTTACTGGCGAAAGACCTGCTTTCCTGTTTCAAAAAAAATGACACAGACAATGACTTTGATATAAAGGACATGATGCGACCGGCTATTTTTATTCCGGAAAGTAAACGCCTCAATGTCTTGCTTAGAGAATTCCGATCCTCTCGCAACCATATGGCTATCGTCGTAGATGAGTACGGCATTGCCGGGCTTGTGACTATTGAAGATGTCATCGAAGAGATAGTCGGGGAAATTGAGGATGAGCATGACATAGACGAAGAAGAGAATATTAATCAACACGGCAAAAATCGCTATACTGTCAATGCGATCACGACTATAGATGATTTTAATAAATACTTCGACACTGATTTGAGTGATGACGAATACGAAACTATAGGCGGTCTTGTCATTAATGCTTTTGGTCACCTGCCCAAACGCGGCGAAATGATAGATTTCGCAGGCTACAACATCAAAATCCTACGTTCCGATAAACGCCGAGTGCATTTGCTGCGTTTGATTAAAACAGAAGCCATCACGGAACAGGAAACCTGACAACATAAACAGATTGCAGACAAAGAGCGTGGATACTTAAGTCATAGCTTCCCACCAAGCGCATAATTATTAGTGTCTCATCTCAAACATAGGAGTCGCTTATGTCTTATGTAGACTGGATGATTAGAACGAAGCAAATCGGAGCTTGCAGTTGCGATTATGGCTGTCCGTGTGAATTTAACGCACCACCGACACGTCTTCCCTGCGAAGGCGTAATGGCCATGGAAATTGCCGAGGGCTACTTTAGCGACATACGACTTGATGGTCTTCGTGTGGCTGGCGTATACAATTGGCCAGGCCCGGTACACGAAGGCAAGGGCACATGGTTAAGTATCATCGATAAAGCGGCATCTAAGGAACAGGCAGCGGCTCTTTTTAAAATTATGGGGGGTGAGGAACAGGCGCCCAATACTGGCTTCGCAATTTACGGATCAACTATCGAATATGAACCAGACCCGATTTATGCTGATATTGAATTTCAGTTTGACCTCGAAGGACGCAAAGGGCGTTTTGTCGTCGACAATGTGCTTGCCGCTGAAGTTGAACCCATTAAAAACCCGGTAACAGGACAATCGCATTTTATTTCAATTCGTCCCCATGATGGATTCGAATTTCGCGAAGCTGAAATGGCAAGTGCCACTTTCTGGAGTAAAGGTGCAGTGGAACAGCAACACGAGGGAAGATTCGCAGCTATAAGCTACGTCAGCTATGGGCCTCATGGAATCATTTCAGAGGAAAGTTATCCACATAGAAGTAGCTAAACTTGACTCTTTCTTACAGACCAGATGAAGCTGTCGTACCAAAAATGCATAATAGAAACCGTTAGAGCTACAGCAAAAATGCTCTCATAGTAAAACATATTTGTTTCCAGAAAATAGCCAGCACTTATTCCGATTAAAATGAATATCAAAAATGTGTTGATGACACCGCGCTTTTTCCCTTCCTGGCCAAAAGATTTTTGCATATTCTTTTTTTCGAAGTGCCATACAATGGCAAAGTATTGTATGGCATGGAAAAAATTCATTATGACAAAGGCTTGCCCGAAGCTATTAAAGCCCCATGCCGAAATTGAACAGATCGCAGTGCACGTTAGAAGAGCAATTTTTTGAAAAGATATGGCATAACCTGCTTTATAGAATCTCCAATATGAATACAGATAGAAGATCAAAAATGGCAGGCCAATGAGAAATACGAACTCAGTTATGTTGCTCTTATATTGAAAGACCAGATCTGGTATTTGAATCAGGAAAGACTGGTCATTGATTTGTTCATATCCGTTAAAAACCTTCATATGAGGCATCAACGCCCAACCTGCGAATATGGGGCCTACGTAAAGTGACAGGTTCAGGAAATAGTCTAGCCGCCTGCCGATATTCATATTAGCATTGCCTGCTTTTTTGTCATAAATTCTTCCCAGGCCAAAAGTTTGCAGACTTGAATGGTACACGTCCCACCAGCTTGCTAATATTAAAATCAATACACCAAAGAACAGAGAAGAATTAATGAGCGCTGCTAAAACAATGGGAACAAGCGTAAATCGATAAGGATATAATTTAAATATTTTTCTATTCCCGTGGCTTCTGAAAAATACTATAAATAAATGTGCGTAAATTAATCCTCCTATAATGACTCCACTTAAAGGTCGTACTTTATCCTTCATCCCGGCTTTGATGGTGCCGTCAAGGAATTCCAGATTGAATATATATGAAATGATCAGTAGACCGATGAGGGGTGTTGCTATAAAGAATACGATGTCATAAGCAGGACTAACTATAAATCCCTTATTGTCATAAGACATTATGGCTTTTTTATAAACATCAGAAGTTGTTTCAAACATACAAAACTATATCCTTTATTGGACTACACGATATTGTAATAGTGCTAGATATACAACGTTTATGGCATAAAGATAGAAATCCAGTTAACCTAATTTTACTAACTCCGGTGTTTTTCTCCGGACTCTATTGACCAGGCTGATAAGAACAGAAGGAAATTAACAATGAGCAGATTGAGGCTATTAGTTGCTATTACATTACTGAGCGGAGGATATTTCACGCATGCAGAAGAAAACTCAACAAAACAACCCATGAACGTAAGCTACACTCGAATAGTTGTAGACGAAGAGGGTAAATCCCACTTTTCTTCTGGGGAAATTCCTATGGCCTTAGGTAGTTACGCGCAGCCTGAACCGAAGCTTCGTTTATCAAAAACCTATCCGGCAACTTCCGCTACATTTTTTTCGGCCCCTCCCGGTTATTTTGGTGATTGGCATACTGCCATTCGTAAACAATTCTTGTTTCATCTCTCCGGTGTTTCGGAAATCGTCGTTAGCGATGGCGAGACACGGCAATTCGGTCCGGGCGATATACTATTAGTGGAGGATACCACTGGCCAGGGTCATACCGCTCGCGTTGTGGGCGACGAAGATATTGTAATCGTTGCCGTGCCTGCAGCTTTGGATGAATAAATATTTTCCTGGTAAGAAAGATATGCCATTGGCAATTAACATGGTGGAGGTTACCGCGATTCTTCTTCAAAATGTAATTGCCAAAACGATATTGACTGTTCGTCAGTACTCGTAAACGAATGCGCGTATTCCTGTTCACTTCCCCAATTTAAATCAGGTATATTGCGCTTTATATGTTCAGAAAATTACCACTCAGTCTACTGTGTTTGATTGCAGGCGCATTTATGCCGCTGGCTTTTGCTCCGAGCAAGCTATTTTTTGTTGCCATTATTGGCGTTGCATTACTTTTACTTAGCTGGGTAAATAGTTCTCCTCAAAGCGCGTTTCGCCAGGGATATATGTTTGGTCTCGGTATGTTTGGTGTAGGCGTCTACTGGCTGCATATCAGTGTCAATATGTTTGGTGGTGTCAACTTCATAGGTTCGATTCTGGTAACCGCCTTACTGGTAGCCTATTTGTCCCTCTATCCGGCGCTTGTTGGCTATATTGGTAGACGCTGGTTTAGCCAAAACGATGCCATTTATTTGTTGATCGCTGTACCTGCCTTATGGGTTCTTGCAGAATGGACAAGGGCCTGGTTTCTTACCGGCTTCCCCTGGTTGAATATCGGTTACAGCCAGACCGATTCTTTCTTGTCAGCGCTGGCACCTGTGTTTGGTGTTTATGGCGTTTCCTGGTTTGTTATTCTCATTGCGGCTTTGTTGGTATGTCTTAATCGCTACAAACGCGAGCGGGCGCTAACCGTGCTCACCACGATTGCATTGCTTTCCCTAAGCAGCTGGTCGCTAACAAAGATAGAGTGGACGAATGCCAGTAAAGAGAATGTCTCAGTTGCCGTGGTGCAGGGAGGTATACCTCAAGAGCTGAAATGGCGTCCTGAATTGCGCGAGCAATCGCTTGAACTTTATATGTCCTTGTCAGCGCCTTATTGGGGGAATGATCTGATCATTTGGCCAGAAACGGCGATAACAGCTTATAGCTATATGCTTCCTGACTTCATCAACAAACTAACTAAACTAACAACTAAACATCAGACGACTTTTCTCAGCGGGATTCCCAGTAAACAGATCGAGGCCGGAGACTATTATAATAGTGTAATGATGTTGTCTGAGGGAAAAGTTGACTGGTATCACAAACAACACCTCGTGCCCTTTGGTGAATACTTGCCGTTAAAACCCTTGCTGGGAGTAGTCCTCGATTTTCTGCAGATTCCGATGTCAGACTTCAGCCCCGGGCAACAGGCTTTACCTTTGCTAATAACAACACATTTGTCTCTTGGAATGTCTATTTGTTATGAAGACACTTTCGGTGAAGAAGTAATCAAGGCGCTACCCGAGGCAAATGTGTTAGTAAATGTTAGTAATGACGCCTGGTTTGGCGATTCCCTCGCGCCACATCAACATCTACAAATGGCGCGTATGCGTGCACTGGAAAGTGGCCGCTACATGATACGGGCAACCAACACCGGGGTCAGCGCCATTATTAATGAGAAGGGCGAGATCGTAAAACAATCGCCACAATTTATAGCAACTGCATTAACAGCACAGATCAGCCTGTTTGAAGGCAGCACACCCTATGCCCTATGGGGTAATATTCCAGTAGTCTTAACGGCCTTGATATTGATGATTTTTTTGTGGCTCTCTCAAAAACGTTTCGCTAATTGAATCCTTAGCTGCTTCTTACGTCGTTTGCATCTTCAAGACGTGTTTTCAGTTCAGGGTCCTCATCTGCTAATGCCAGCACATCGCGGCGACTCAACCTGAGTAATGTTGTGGGTGCCAATGCCTCCACTGTAGCTGTCCTTACCTGATCGCCCAGCAAAGCCATTTCACCAAAGAAATCGCCATCTCTCAGTTCAGCTATCACGCTCGTTTCATCGGTCTCCCTGTAGACCTTCACCCGACCGTGACTAATAATGTATAAAGCATCACCTCTGTCTCCTTCACCAATAATAATATCTTTACTAATAAAAGTGACAGCCTTCGCTTTGTCGGCAAGATGTTGCAATGTATCTTCTGAAAGACCATTCAGTAAGGGCACTGTCCCGATTAAATCTCCAGGTGTTAACTTTGGCGCGGGATTGGAAATCGCAGGCAAAGCGCTGATAGTGCTGTCTATTCGTTGTTCAATATTAGTCAGGGTTTTTGCCCCAATTTCTCCATGTTGACATGCGGCCTCGGTATAGTGTCTGGCGACAAGCATAGTCACCTTTGCAAACAATCTTGTTTCATAACGCAGGTAAAATTCAGGGAACTCCGTTGCCACGTGTTTTAATCGTTCACGCCGACGTTCGAGCCGCTGCTGATATACAAGGACAACCTGCTGCTTTTGTTGCTCATCATGCTCGTCTTCCTTCTGCAACATCTCCAGCACCGCTGTAGCAATCATAACGCCTACCATGTCACGTTGCAGGCTTTGCGAGAAACGAAGATATTGATAACGTGCCAATATGCTCGCGGCCCAATTGTGCTCACGCAATCTTTTTATCAAAGTCGACTCCATCTGTTTGAACAAATTTATTTTTACCCTGCTCTGTATTTCTGGTTGTTGCGACTGATAACCCAGGCGGAATTCACGATCACGTTGAAGAGTATTTTTTAAATCCAGGTAAATATATTGTTGTATCAAACCGATATCATAGAGATGTTTGAGTTCTTCCAGTTCGGTTCTCAAGGCCATGACATATAGATGCCGAACCTCCTGCTGAGGATCAGTTTCTTTTTCTTCCGTGGCAAAAACCTGTTTGGACTTTCTTTGTATCAGCTGTTGAGTGCTACGAGATATGAGCTGCGCTTTATAAAGACGCTGCAAAATATTATCAGCCTGCTTTTCCGCATTGAGCAATCCGTGCTTTAATTCCGCCTTCTCATCTTCAGTCAGCCTATCAATACCGAGCCAATGCATTAGTGGTCTGATGGTAGGTGCGTTAACTAATAACGAAAACAAGACAACCCCTAGCGTCATATCCAGCAGGAGATCGCGCGCTGCAATTTCTGCTGGAATGGAAAGCACGATAGCAATCGCCAGACCGCCTTTCAAACCTCCCCACCACATGATGTGTCGTTCGCCAAGAGCGACATAAGGTAGTTTGAATAGCCTGGTGGTGGCTGGCACCATGCTGTAAATGGTGGCCGCTCGAGCAATTAGCATCAGCAGTATTGCCACAAAAATCGCCTCTCTGCGTTCGAACAAGACTGAAATATTTACCGACAGCCCCACAAGCAAAAAGAGCAATGAATTACATACCAAAGCGATAACTTCCCATGTCTCCATCACCATGTTCATTGCAGATTGCTGCACGCGGCTAACACCAAAAATACTTAGACATATGGCTGCTGCCAATACCGCCATTACCCCGGAGACGTGCAAGACATGCTCAGCCACCGCAAAACTGGCATAAGCAAGGACAATGGACATGACCAGATAGGAATTCAATCCCGCCTTCAATCGATAGAGCATTTCGCTGAGCACAATACCGATAACAGAGCCAACCACCGCGCCACCTATAAACACCTTCAAAAAACTGGACGTCGCAAGGCCAATATCAGACCAGACAAAACTGCCTGTTATTACCAGACCCAGAATAATATTAAACACAACTATTGCGGTTGCATCGTTTAAAAGCGATTCACCCTCCACCAGCACGGTTAATCGTTGCGGTGCACCCAGTTCTTTAAACAAGGCAACAACAGCGACGGGATCCGTCGCAGAAATAAGCGCACCAAACAACAGGGCAATAAAGATATCCATGTCAATTAGCCACCAGAGCCCGAGGCCAATGATGGCCGTCGATATCAATAAGGCTGGTATCGCCAATGTCAAAACCGGAGCTAGATCTTTTATCAGTTGTCTGGCATCAAGGTTAAAGGCAGATTCAAATATAAGGGCGGGAAGAAAAAGGAATAAAACCAGTTCGGGCGTCAACTGAAACGCCTGCAGCTGAGCCAGTTGTGGCCAGTTTCTGGCCATGCTACCGAGCAAAACACCAAGAATGACCAGAAAAACGGTGTAGGGAATGGGAAGATTCTTGCAAATAGCTGCCGCGATCATGGCGACTGTCAATAGCCCCATTATGATCAAAATGATTTCAGATAGTGGCATCAGATCCGCATATCAATATTGTGTTTATTCTCTTAAGTGTAGACCAGCAGTGCCTTTTCTTCTAAGTCTGTTTCCTGTTACTCATCCAGCTTAAAGCAATCACAACGACCAGCCCGACAACAAGAAGCGCAATCGATACAACAACCGTAGAGGATATTTCCGATGGAAGAACAGGCCTTGAGGCTATCAGTCGTGGTTTCTCTCTAACAATCTCATAGATGCGATCCTGAAACGGCCAAATCACATAGAGTGATGCGATCAAAAGACCGCTAATAAATAATATTGTGCGACGATAATATTTGCTTAACAAATATGAGAGAACACGACTAAATAGCAATAAGCCAGTGATCGCGCCCAAACCAAAAGGGATCAAGACTGAAAAATTGAAGTAGCCAATAGCATTAAATATATACGCATACTTGTTGAGTACTAGTAAGATGAATGAGCCGGAAATTCCTGGCAATATCATCGCGCAAATCGCCAGGGCCCCGGATAGAAAAACGAACCAGGCTGTTTCCGGTGTTTCAGTTGGCACCAGGTTGAAGACTAGTAAACCCAGAACAAGACCCGGCACTATCATTAGGTAATCTTTTGTTTGTAGTTCCTTCATCTCAGTAATCAACAGTATAATTGAGCCAACAATCAGACCGAAAAAAAGACCGTAAATTTGCTCGGGATAGCTGCGTAACAAATCTGGTAAATGAACAATCCTAGTAAAAAACAATAGTGCGCCCAGCACGCCAAGACCCAATGGAATAAGGAAACCAAAATGAGGTCGGGAAAGCGCTGACTTTACATCCAGCCGTAATAGAGCAAGCAAGCTCTCCTTGTCAAAAGACCTTATTGCCGCAATTAGCTCTGCGTAAATACCCAAAATAAACGCCATAGTACCACCACTGACACCAGGAACTACATCGGCCGCGCCCATGCAAAAACCTTTGGCTACAAGTACTGCTTTCTTTTTCATCATTGTATCGATACAAGCATCAGCATCACTAATGATAGGCTACGCTTTGTTCGTGCACAGCATCCACAAGCACGGCGACATTATCAGGATTTATCCCGGGATGGATACCATGACCAAGGTTAAAGACATGACCACTACCCGGACCGTAGGAATGCAATACCTTTGCTACCTCTCGACGAATCGCTTCGGGATTTGAATACAATACCGCCGTATCCAGGTTGCCTTGAATTGCAACTCGGTCGCCTACCTGACGACGGGCGGCGCCAATATCCATGGTCCAGTCCAGACCGATAGCATCACTCCCTGCCCCGGCAATTTTGTCGAGCCAAAGACCTCCACCCTTGGTGAATAATATACAAGGCACTTTATTTCCATTCGCATCGTTATCCAGGCTCTCAATTATCTGTCGCATATAGTCGAGAGAGAAAGCCTCATAACTTGCCTCAGAGAGTGCGCCACCCCATGAATCGAAAATCATCACCACCTGCACGCCCGCAGCAATTTGCGCATTCAAATATTCAGTGATTGATCTTGCCAGAATCGCAAGCAAACTGTGCATACTCCCCGGGTCTTCATAAAGCATGCCTTTAGCAAGACTGAACTCCTTGCTGGATTCGCCTTCCACCATGTAGGTAGCGATAGTCCAGGGGCTCCCCGCAAAACCAATCAAAGGCACCGCTCCATCGAGCTCCTTACGAATAAGGCGTACCGCATCCATGACATAGCGCAAGTCGGTCTCAGGGTCAGGCACGCCAAGCTTTGCTATCTCCGATTTACTACGCACCGGCCGGGCAAAGCGCGGACCTTGATTCTCAATGATGCTCAGGCCAAGGCCCATGGCATCGGGGATGGTGAGAATATCGGAAAACAGGATCGCTGCATCAAGAGGAAAGCGTGCCAGAGGTTGTAAGGTCACTTCACAGGCAAGCTCCGGCGTTTTACACAAGGTAATAAAGTCACCGGCTTTCTCGCGTGTTGCTCGATATTCAGGCAGGTAACGGCCAGCTTGCCGCATGATCCAGACAGGCGTTTTGTCGACTGGTTGACGCCGCAGTGCACGAATCAAGCGGTCATTTTTTAATTCAGAATTCATAAAGATAAGGAGTTGATTTAATTGAGGAAATTATACCTTATATCCCACTTTTATTCACCCATCATCTTGAGAAGTCATTGCTTCTACGCCGAATAAACAGAAAAACCAAAAGGTGGTGCAAATGTGTACACTACCGCCATGCGTGGACATGGCGACAGCACATCTAACAGTGATTGGTCAGGAGACTGGACGGCGATAAAAAGTCTTGTGCCTTATTTTATGGAGTTTAAAGGCCGTGTATTCCTCGCGCTTTTCTTTTTACTTCTGGCCAAGATTGCCAATGTCATGATTCCCTTTGCGATGAAGCATATTGTCGACGCTCTCGATTCCAGCCAATCGCAAATTATCGCCGTACCAATCTTGTTTCTGGTGATGTATGGCGTGTTACGTCTGGGAACAATATTGTTTGGCGAAATCCGCGATACCATATTTGGTCGGGTTACCGAACGCGCCATGCATCGTATCGGTTTGAAACTATTCAAACACCTGCATGCACTGGATCTCGATTTTCATCTTTCGAGACGCACAGGCGGGATGGCACGGGATATCGAACGTGGCACCAATGGGATCAATTTTCTCATGCGTTTTATGCTTTTTAACATTATTCCCACCTTACTGGAAATTTCCTTAATCACTGCCATTCTTTTTCTTAACTACAGTGCCTGGTACGCCGTGGTCATTGTCACAGCGGTGACAATTTATATTGCGTTTTCAGTCGTATTTACGGAAAAACGAACCAAAATCGTACGTCAAATGAACGAAATGGATAACCAGACCAATACGCGCGCCATTGACAGTCTGCTTAATTTTGAAACCGTAAAATATTTTGGCAATGAGAATTATGAAGCTGAGCAATACGATCAAAATCTAACGGGCTGGGAAAATGCCCGTGCGAAAAACAGGATATCCATGGCCACCTTGAACTCCGGCCAGGCTTTTGTTATCGCCACTTCCATCACCATCATTATGACTCTGGCGGCTTATGATGTTAGTTCAGGGAAGATGACAATAGGTGATCTGGTACTGGTCAATGCTTACATGATGCAGTTATTTATTCCTCTTAATTTCCTCGGCTTCGTTTATCGCGAAATTAAAAAGTCGTTGGCTGACATAGAACATTTGTTTTCACTATTGGCGAAGAAGACTAAAATTAAGGATAAGGTGGATGCCAATGAACTGGTGCTCAACGGAGGCGATGTCCACTTCGAGCATGTCAGCTTCGGCTACAAAGAAGACAGGCAAATCCTGCGAGATGTTTCCTTTAGTATTCCGGCCGGGAAAAAAGTCGCTGTTGTCGGCCCAAGCGGCGCGGGGAAATCGACTATCGCCCGTCTGCTATTTCGTTTTTATGATGTGGATGAAGGCAAAATAACCGTAAACAACCAGGATGTCCGTGATTTAACTCAACATAGTTTGCGCGCGGCCATCGGCGTTGTACCGCAGGACACGGTTCTCTTTAATAATAATATTTATTACAACATTGCCTATGGTCGCCCTGATGCAAGCAGAGAAGACGTTGAACAAGCAACACGACTTGCCCACCTTGATCAGTTTATCCAACAGCTTCCGCAAGGCTATGAAACCCTGGTCGGTGAACGCGGATTAAAAGTATCCGGTGGTGAAAAACAACGCATTGCTATTGCCAGAATGTTGCTCAAAAATCCAGGCATCATGGTGTTCGACGAAGCCACATCATCATTGGACTCCAGTTCCGAGCAAGCCATATTAGAAGCATTAAGCGAGGTAGCACAAAGCAACACGACGCTAGTCATTGCCCATCGACTATCTACGATTGTTGATGCAGACAACATCATCGTCCTCGACAAAGGTCGCGTGGTTGAACAAGGAACACACGCCTCTCTGTTACAACAGAAGGGCATCTATGCAAGTCTATGGGAGATGCAACAACGAGAAGCACAACAACCGGATGAACTCTTGGCAATAGTTGGAAAGACGTAGATACTCTGTAGGGCAAGCATATTCATATGCATTAATCCGCATTCGAACAGACAAACTTAACCAGCATTGCTCGCACCCGAAAAGTCGTTCTCCGTTTGAGTGTAGCCCTACCACCACGTAAAAGGTGCTTGTCAGAACTGCGTTCCTTTGCGTCATTCCACATAATCGATCAATATCGGATCGCCCGCTCGCAGCTTTCTGTTTAAACGCTTGCCTTTAATTTTATCCTTGTAATCCCTGGACAATATATAATAGGTCGTATAGTGCTCGCCCGGCATCACTCTATTTCTTACTATTAAATCATTAAAATAATTCCCGGCATCAAGATCTTTGCCCGCCACAAGTATTGAATAACTTCGTTTACGACCTTCCGCCAGCGCTGGGGAGCCTGACTGATTTGCATGAGGGTCATGCGCTTTTTCTGTTTGATTCGAATTAATCGTTTTTTGAACATGATCAACAAAATATACTGTCCCAATTCCAGCTATCGCCACACCCAGAAAAAAACTGAGCACTATTGAAATGGTTAAAGTATTTATCTTCACGGATTTGTCACATTAATTTTCGATTGAATGGCGATACAATGCTCAAATTTCTTTTACGATAGAGATTCCGATTTTCTTTTCAATATATAAAATCAATCAACAAAATGACTTAATATCGCCTCGCCTTTTTGCAAGCTTCTGTTTAATTTTTTACCCCTTAGTGTGGTTTTGTAATCCTCGGCCAGAATATGATAAGACATTATATAATCATCAGGGGTTTTTCTGAGGGCAGCCGTAGTATCATTTATCACATCGCCAGGGAAAAGATCCTTGCTCGCCACGACAATTCTGACAGTAGATTCAACCGCCTTTATTTCTTTAGATGCGACGGGTTCATTGCTTGCGCTATAGGGAACATAAGCATTTCTCACGACTATGGCGCCGATTGGCAGACCAATCGTAAAGCTTAGTATAATTGATAAAAACAGAGTGGATCTTTCACTGTTTTTAGCAAGAGGAACACCATTGGCATCCATCGTTGCAACATATTTTTTATTAGCGGGGAATTGCTTTACGATATTTTCTGCTGAAAGACACTTAACAACAATAATAAATAAAACCAACTGCACGATAGATTTTCCTGTTGTACTAATACTGAACTCCCGGGCATCACTAAAGATTGACCATGGAATCCCTACAGCGAGTATCAAACCAAGAATTATCAGGTTAATCCAGTAAAGACTCAGTAATATTTTCCGCGCGATTTCAATTCTAAACCATATGCCGCAACCAAGAACAAAAGAAACAAATCCGGTAAACATAGAAAAAAAATAGACAGTGTCATCATCTCTGGTCGATATCATCCATATACTCGCGATTATTATTAGCAAACCCAGAGTCAGATTGAAGATCAAAATAATATTCAGCACGATGGTCGAGGATACCCAACTTAACCTGGGCGCCGTAGACGGGGGAGTTTCGTTCAATTCACTAGCCATATAAACGTATCATAAACTTATATCATGTCCGGGCAAGCACCTACTCTAATATTGAAAAGCGTGGTCGCCTTTTACTGTTTTCAGACGAAATATTTGTACTAGGACTTTACATAACGATGCTTGATGCCATTACCCCCTGCAATTCGAGGATCACGATAGGGATAGAGCTGTACCTCAAGTAGTGCTTTATCACCAACGACTTTTCTGAGTGCACGATAGTCTGTGTTTTGTTTCTCCAGCCCTTTCGTAACGGTCTCAGAATATTTATTTTCAAGTTCTTCGCTTACCTGAACACCTACACTTAGTTCAATTTTAAGTTGCAGAACCTCGTTCTGTTCTTCGTCATGCCTGTGCACCAATCTAAATAGTCCAGTCCAGCTATCAGAGATTGCAGAGTTGTCCAATATAGCTTTAATATTCTCGGGATAAATGACTGCGCCATAAATAAGTGCAGATCCATCATTTCTTCCCCAAACATAAAGAAACGGAAATTTAATAATATTTTTGTTTGAATAGCCATACTCGGAAAGCATTTCCAGTACATCATAGCCATGATCAGCAATGATAGTCTGGACTTCATCAAAGGATAACAATCCACCACGGTCATGAATGTTATATCGAACTAAAGGTATGGCAGTCATGGCCGTGAAGACCAGTTCATTGTCCACAGTTTCGGTATAATATTCTGCTGGATTATACTGGCAAAAGGCCGGTGATAAATTTTCCTGACCGAATAAATCCCTGGCAAAACTTTTATCTTCATGCGCCAGTTTTTTTACCAATATGGAATACCGGGTTTCCTGTGCCATCATTGTACTCATTTCCGACGCTCCATATATGCCAAGGATACTTGTCAGATCTTTTTCATGATGACCAAATTTCTTATGCATATAAAGCCGCCATTCTTCGCTAAAATGTTCTCCGCCTGTTAACAATTTAATATTGAGCTTTTTCCAGTCAATGCCCTCCTGGTCCCCCAGGCCGGTCACGTATTTTATGAAGGGCGGATAAGCCGCGATGAGTGTTTGATGATGTAAAGGCGAGAATTTTTTGATTATATCTACAATTTCTTCCGCATTACTTCCGGGAGTTATGATCGTCAGAGGATAATTAGTATTCATTGAGATTTGTCTAAGCGCCCAGGATATTTTTTCGCCGGACACCCAGACTCCTAACATCAAACCCACTATCACCAGTGTTGGTTTCTGGTCAATTTGGTAAAGTTGACGAAAAAGTGAATCCAAACGACCGGGTAGATTTCTGTCATCTTTCTTCACTCGTGGCCAATATGACCTTTCCCCACTAAGACCACTACTCCCTTCGATTAAATATTTATCCGTCAATGTCCCGTCGAGACAGAGCTGTTCAAAAGGGTATTTGTGCAAGTAATCGTTTTTGCCCATCAGCGGAAGTTCTTTAAAATCATCCATTGAAGTTACAGCAGCTTTATCAAAACCTTTTTCCGATAGAAATTGCTGATAAGCAGGCACTTTACTGTGTGCGTTATTAAAAGTAGACAAGGCATAGTTGACGCCTCTTTTTTCATGAATGTTGGAGGAACAACGCGATAACATAAAACGGTAGCTATCACTGATTAGTCTTTCAAACATCCCTTATACCCCTGTGAAAAAAAATAAAAGCATCATATCAAATAAAATTTTTATTCAAAAAATCAGATTGACCAAAATAAGACTTGTGATTTTTCGCTTTGAATAAATTTTATTTCAATGAATTTCGTTCGCTACTCAAAATCATAATGATACAGGCCTACTTTCAAGCACGTCGTCTGATTTTATTATGAGCTAAAACGAAACGAATCACCTTCCTTTGCTTCGTATTATTAATAATCTATTAAGTTTTTTCAAACGTACCCAATATCGAGTATGTCTTCTAAATGTTCAAAGGATGTCAGAGTGATTGCTCAAACAATATGGTGACATTGTTATCAAGCAAGCAAACAAAGAAAGTCTTTCAAATAGAACGTGTATTTGAAAAACTCTGCATTTTATAAAATGGCGTAGAATGGTGATCATGCCAGGGAAGGACTTTGGGGGCTGACATCAACTGCGCAAATAAAGTGCCAACTACTCACTTGTTATCAATAGGTGTGAGCTTCCTAATAAGTCTAATCAAGAACTACAGGAAAGCATGGAACAGCCCGCTCGCTGGCGTGCCCAGTCCGGACGCTTTTGATAGTATTCTATTTCTTTGTCAGGCTGCTCATCATAGGGATGGCGTAACACATCCAATAATTCATTCACCATAGAGTGATCGCCTTGCTCAGATTTATCAATGGCTAATTGTGCCAGATAGTTTCTTAATACGTACTTCGGGTTGACGGCATTCATGCTTTGACGACGTTCTTCATCACTTCGGCCATCCTCTCGCACACGTTCTATGTACTGACGTAACCACTCGCCCAAACACTCCTTATAAGAATCCGTGGGTTGATCGGTGACATAAAATGCATTCATTAATGGCGCCATCAAGGCCTCATTACTTAGAGCGCCCACATTCTCCACATTGGTCTCCACTTCGGCCAGTTGTCGATAGAATATCGTCATGTCCGTCTCGACCAGTTTGAGTGTTACAAGAAGATCATCTATCAGCGTTTTATCCGTCTTCTCCTCAAAGACCTGCAAGCCAAGTTTTTGCGCCATCATGTTTTGAAAGCCTTCCTGAAAACTTTCGGGGTAGACCTCCAGGGCTTTTTCAAGAGGTTCTACCTCATCGATTAGAGGATAAATCGCATTAGCCAGTTGGATGAGATTCCACATCGCGATCTGCGGCTGATGACCATAGCGATAACGTCGACCCTGCGCATCGGTGGTGTTGGGTGTCCAGTCCGGATCATAATTCTCCAGCCAGCCATAGGGCCCGTAATCGATGGTCAGCCCAAGAATGGACATATTGTCCGTGTTCATCACACCATGGACAAAACCGACGCGTTGCCAATGCACAATCATCTCCGCTGTACGACGACATATTTCCTCGAGCCAGTTTAAATAAACCTGTTTCGAAGGCTCACCCAGATGGGGAAAGTCGGTACGAATGGTATAGTCCACCAACTGTTTCAATTCATCAATTTCGCCTTTGGATGCAAACAGTTGAAAACTACCGAAGCGAACAAATGAGGGCGCAACCCGACAGACAATAGCGCCGGGTTCAGCCTTCGGATGTCCGTCGTAGAACATATCCCGAACGACTTCTTCACCTGTTAGTACCAGACTCAAAGCGCGTGTCGTTGGCACCCCCAGATGATGCATCGCCTCACTACATAAAAACTCCCTGACAGAAGAACGTAGTACAGCCAGGCCATCTGCCGTTCGGGAATAGGGTGTCGGTCCGGCACCTTTTAGCTGCAAGGTAAGTCGCTCACCCGCATCGTTCACAACTTCACCCAGATTAATAGCGCGACCATCACCAAGCTGTCCCGCCCAGTTGCCAAATTGGTGGCCGCCATAACACATAGCGTAGGGCTGCATGTCATCGAGTAAATGATTCCCCGCAAACACTTGAGTGAACAAGGCAGATTGACACAGGGCATCACTCAGATCGAGCTGCGCTGCGACTTCCTTTGAGTAAGCAACCAACTGTGGCTGGGCTACCTTGGCAGGGGAGACAAATGAATAGCAGGCTCCGCTTACCTGTCGTCGCTGATTCACTTTCTCAGGATCGCCAGGGAGATCTCTGACAAAACGGTTATCGAAGCTCAACTCATCGAAGGCATCAAGATGCACCTGGGCGTTCATGTCCCTATCACTAACGACAATCCGGTTTTTTGTTATTTGCGCGGGCCTGTTTATACAACTTCATGGCCGACTCCATACGACCATTGAGATCATTAATCCGCGTCGTATTCGATGGATGCGTAGACAATAACTCAGGCGGTTTTTTCCCACCGGCCTTGCCCATGTTTTCCCATAAGGTCACACTTTGCCTGGGGTCAAAACCCGCGCTCGCCATATAATCCAGTCCAAGAATATCAGCCTCGCTTTCCTGCGTACGCCCGTAAGGTAACAAAACACCCACCTGTGCGCCCAATCCCAGCAGGCCCAATAATTGCGACTTCATCGGGGTTGCCTGCCCGGCAAGCACCTGCGCCATTTTCATGCCTGAGTCCGCAGCAAAGGCCACTGATACACGTTCGTTACCATGATTGGCCAACACATGGGCTACCTCATGTCCGATGACCGCGGCGAGCTGATGCTGGTTTATAGCTACCTGTAACAAGCCGGTGTACACACCAATCTTGCCACCTGGCAAAGCGAAAGCATTGACGGCCTTGTCATCAAAGACATTCACTTCCCATTGGTACCCAGCCCCGGTTTCGCGGGTGATGGCCTCGGCCACACAGGTGACATAGTTATTCGTCACTTTGTCTTTGGATAAGGGCGTTTGCTTTTTCATTTCGACATAAGAAGCAATTCCCATTTGCGCCATTTGATTCTCTGGAAAAAGTTTTAGTTGTTTGCGTCCGGTTGGCGAAGTTGCACATGCACTTGTTAGTAGCACAATGATGACTGTACTAATTCGAAAAAAACTACTTACTTGAGACATGAATTTATTCCTTTATTTATTTCTACGATTTTGCTTTAAACGCTTCAGCAAAAACATCAAAAGGTGCGTTTACAATATACACGTTTTCATAACCCATACTTTTAAGGGATTGCGCGGCAAGTGAGGCCCGTCCGCCACCACCACAATGTAAGACAATCTCCTGTGTGGGGTCTGCGCAGGCCTCGGTAATCTTAAACTCCAATATACCGCGAGGTATGTGAACTGCAATAGGCACAGCAGCCGCTTCATGCTCAGCAGGCTCGCGTATATCCACCAGCAATACACCCGGCTCAAGCACCTTCGTCGCGGCTTCCTCGGCATTAAGACAATTTCCCTCCGCTTTTGCAGCGGCAATAAGTTCCTGGGCTGTGATCATATAAAAACTCCTTGGTTGTTATTAATGGCAGCTTCAGTCGAAGACTATTGTGCTCCACATTCTAATGGCTGATCAGGCAAACTGGCAAAGACTATATGGGGCAAAATACACTTTCGCAGGGATACCATTAAAAACAGGGATTCATCGCCAACTATGAATTATACTGAGGTTTGAAGTTTGAACGCAGCTGAAAAAAGTGTCACTGGAATCACGGACAGTAAGGGAGTCATTCATGACTAAGATAAATACGGCAGACAAACTCAACCAGAAACTGAAAGAATTCTCAGAACTATGTGGCAATCTACTGGTAGACGGGTTCCATTACCTCGCCCTGTTTGCCATCGGCGGTGCAACAGCCTGGTCTGCTGTCATTGCCTTCATGCAAATGGTTTCCACTGGCCATGCCACCATCGCCGATATTCTGCTCCTTTTCATCTATCTCGAACTCGGTGCCATGGTCGGTATTTACTTTAAGACCAACCACATGCCAGTGCGATTCTTAATCTATGTCGCCATCACAGCTCTCACCAGAATGCTCATCGGCGATCTTCAAGTACATCATCAACCCACACTGGAAATATTGTACGTTGCTGGCGCAATTTTATTGCTGGCGATCGCCAATCTTGTTATTCGATATAGCTCGAAGAATTTTCCTTATGGTGATGCGGAAGGGGAAAATACAGAATAGCTTTTAGCAGGCCCACTCATATATTTCAGTGCAAACTATATCAGCAACTATCTTATTTAAAGTGAAAGGAATAAAAGGATATTCTCATGGAAGACAAAAACGGAATTCAAACCACACAAATTGAGCGTCGACATCTCACTGTAGTAGAGTGCGATCTTGTCGGTTCAACAGCGCTTGCCCATAAACTCGATCCTGAGCAACTGAGGGATCTCATCCTAAGTTACCAGGACTGTGCTTTGTCCTGGATAAAAAAACTGGATGGCTATTTTGCACAATTCGCCGGCGACGCAATATGGGTTTATTTTGGCTACCCAACAGCCCATGAGGACGACGCATATCGTGCAATCCGGGCAGGTTTGGGTATTGCCAAAGCTGTTAGGTCAATCAAACTACATGGCGAATCACTCAATGTCAGAATTGGGATAGCGAGCGGTTTATGCGTTGTTGGAAACCTGCGTCAACCCTTAACCAACGACGAACGTAAAATTGGTGAATATATTACTGCCATAGGTGACCCACCTAATTTGGCAGCCCGTCTACAAACAATAGTTGAACCAGGTGCTGTTGCTGTATCCGACGAAACCCGTTCGTTAGCGGGCAACCTCTTTGAATTTGAAGACATAGGCTTTCATGAATTAAAGGGATTTACAGATAAAATTAGGGCGTGGCGCGCAGTTGGCGAAAGCGGGGAGCAGAGTCGCTTCCTGGCATTGAGACCTGAAACACGAACCCCATTAATTGGAAGAACTGATGAGTTAGAGGCGATAAATGGGTTATGGGATGAAGCCTGCAATGGAAATGGACAGGTCGTTTACTTATCAGGTGAACCTGGAATTGGTAAATCACGCCTCGCTTCCAATATTGCTGAGGAAATGGTTGGGGAAAATTATCCTCAATGGTGGTTGCACTGTAGCGAATACCTTCAAGGTAGTGCATTTGCTCCAATTATCTCGCTTATTCAGGTGCAAGCTCAGTTTACAGACAAAGACGAAATATCAAGCCGCTTCAGCAAATTGAAGAAAAGATTCCCAAGTCTTGAAAATGATGCACTCTATTTGCTTGCCGAACTACTTTCCATTACAGCTAACCAAGAGCTGAATGTAGCCAAAATGTCACCATCAAGACGCCGCGAACGTTTATATGAAGTACTCATAGGATTAATCGAAGAAACTTGTAAAGACCAGCCACTCTTATTCGTTGTCGAAGACATGCAGTGGATTGATCCATCAACGCGTGCACTCATTCATCGTCTCACTCTTCGGCTAGTAAATTTACCTCTATTAATCCTTACCACAAGTCGTACAATTGACGATGGAGACAGGTCATTCTTAGAATTATCCCAGGTTCATAATTTTCATATTGCGCAGCTAAAACGTGACGAATGTTTTGACATGTTAATTGCCTTGTGGGGAGAACAAGAACTACCCATCTCGATCGCAGAGAAAATAGTCAAACAGACTGATGGTGTACCCTTGTTCATCGAAGATGTAATATTTTCAATTCGTCGTATGCCCGATAGCAATAAGGGCGATATTCTTAGCGATAAAATCGCAGTACCAATAAAGCTTAGTGACCACTTAATGTCGCGCATTGATGAATTGGGAGAAAGTAAGAAAATCGCTCAGATTGCTGCCGTTGTTGGCCGCGAGTTTTCGACTGTCATGATGACCGCCCTCACCAGTTTATCAGCTTCAAAACTCGCGAAAAAATTGCAAACACTTATCGATGCCGGAATGGTGACTGCTTCTGAGAGAAATGGAGACCAATTCTATGTATTCAGGCATGCCATGATTCGCGATGCAGCTTACAATAGTTTGCTATTTTCTCATCGGAAAGACCTGCATAGCCGTATTGCAACCTGGTTGACTAGCAAACATCCGAATCTACGGAATTCGCAACCAGAAACAATCGCCCATCATTACAATGCCGCCGGTGCCTTCGACCTGGCAATCGACTACTGGCTTGCAGCGGGAAAACTTGCCAAAAGTCGTTCTAGTTATGCTGAAGCCGCTATCCACTTAAAAAATGCTCGTGAACTGATTCCCATGCTATCTCCATCAACGGATAGAGATAGACTTGAACTTGATATTATAATGTCTTTAGGTGTTGCTCAGGCGGGTGTTTACGGGATATCTGGTGAGCACACAGGTAAAACTTACGATAAAGCTCTTCAGCTTTGCAAAGCACTTTGCTATCCACCCGAAGTATTTCCTGTTCTCGCTGGTGCCGCTTCTTTTAATTTCATCCGTGGGGATTACGAGAAATCATTGGAGATTGCTGAACATTCGAAAAAGTTGGCTACAGAAAAATCTAATCCTACAGGCAATCTCATAAATTATCGAATACTCGGTGCGGTGCAATTCGTAACAGGCGACTTAAACGCTGCCACGAAAAATCTACAACTTGCTATAAATATTTACGAGGAAAGTCCGGAATTTCATCAAAGCTTTTCCCCCGTTTATGCACTAGACCATAAAACAACAGCTCTTTGTTATTTGGCACTCGCCCATGCCACAATTGGCAATATCGAAATTGCTTTCGAATTTTCGCAACAATCTGTTGCGCATTCGAAAACCATAAACATGCACAGTACTAACTGTTCACTTTGTTATCAAGCAGCTTTGCGACATATACTAAGCAATCCTGCTTCCGAAATAGTCAAGAATGCAACTCAAAGTCTAGAACTTGCTCTTGACGAAGGCTTTGCCTCCTGGCAAGGAATGTCAAGATTAATAAGAGGCGAAGCCAATATACAACTTGGCCATCATAAAAAGGGAATGCAGGAGATAGAAGAGGGTGTATTGGAGCACGGCAGCGCAAAAGCAGAAACATTTCTTCCACTGGCAAAATCAGTTCTTGCTAAAGGATACCTCGCGACCATGCGTTTTGAAAATGCACTAGCGATACTAAATGATGCTGAAACACTTAGTGTACATACCAGACAGTTTTGGTATTTACCAGAAATACAACGACTTCAAGCGGAAACATTAATCGGATTAAAAGAATATGGATCTGCACAAGATTATTATCATAGGGCTAATGCTTCGGCAGTTAAGATTGGTGCAAAATTTTGGCTGGAAAAAATTAAGCGTAGCATGGAAAAAAACAGAGCATATTTACAATATTAAGCTATTTTAACCAATGCAAATACACTTTCGAAATCTGCATTTCCTATTTCACTATACAGCTTCCAATTCATAATTTCGTGGTAACTCTACTTTTAATATTTTATTTTTCATAGTTTAGAACATCGCTCACCATTTTTTGCAGTGTATTTATGTCTTGTATTATGAGAGTGTTTTTTTCCTTCCGAATAATGTTTTGACGAGTTAACAAGCCCATTTCACGTGTCACCGCTTCCCTATGCGTGCTCACCCTGCTTGCGATTTCTGCATGAGTTGGAGCAGGAACAATCGCAACTACACTTTCATTACGTTGCGCATCCTTACCAAGACGAAGTAATTCCGCATGTATTCTGTTTTTGACATCTAATGCACTAAATTCGATAACACGGTCTGATAATAGCCTGATGAGTCTAGTTAAATATTTTAACGTTCTTTGTGCAATGACAGGATAAGTACTCAATAGTCTCCAGAAATTGCCTGGCGTGATAAATACAATAGTAGCTACTGTATTAGCAATTACATGAGCAGATCTAGGTTCACCATCAATTGCAGATAACTCGCCAAACATTTGCCCCGCCAACACATCGCGAAAAGTGATTTCTTTACCTAAGTTGGAGTAGATGGTTACTCTGACTGTGCCACTTACAATAAAAAAAACATCGTTTGTAGTCTCCTTGTGTGACAGGATTAGTTCATTGGCCTGATACTGTTGCCCACGACATGAAAGTGCGATGTCATTGCGCTCATCAAGACTCAAATCAGAAAATAGATCAATCGCTGCTAAGGTCGCACCAGATACTTCCAGATTGCTATTATTCATTTCTCGTATATTTAAAGCGCGATTCCATTCGATAGTGTTTTGCTAAAACAGACGTGTGTATAGTTGGCTTGGCTATTCACTTAGATTTACCCTTATCTTCCATAATCAATCCTAATGGTCAAATTTCGCCTATATTCTCACAAATGTGGTATTTACCACATAACCTATTAACAAAAAGAGTTAGCCTGTATTTGTCCGCAAAGAAAGTCAATAGGGAAATAAAAAAGGGACTTCCAGCACGGATGCTGGACAGGGATGTCTAACATGGATTTGTTATTCTATGGAATAGCTTTTTTGACGAACTCTTATGAGCTGTCTGTAAATAACACATGATATTTATTTACCTATGTGGGCATCGGCACCTTCCTCCCTTGAGGAAGGTGCTGTTTTTGTGGTTTTCTATATTAAGGTTATTGTTGATTATTTCTTACTATGCTCAACCATATCCGCCAATCGTTCACCGAGGATATAGCTAATATTGAAGTTTAGCTTGGCGACGATGTTGGGGAAGAATTTCAGGTCGCTTTGCATTTTTTCGTAATCGAAACGTAGTGCGGTGATAGCGGTGGTGGCGCGAACATCGGCTGTGCGTTCGGCTTCGCGGATGTAGCCTATCTCACCAAATACGGCACCGGGGTTTAGTGTCGCCAGGGTTCTGGCTTCGCCGTCATCGCGGCGTACGACTTCTGCCTGTCCTTCGAGGATCAGGTACATATCTCTTCCCAATGTACCTTGCTCTACTAAAAGCTCTCCTGCCTCAAATTCGTTCATTTCCGAGATTAAGATGGCTTTGCGGCGTTGGTAGTTGGTCATGTTGTTAAACAGGGGCGTGCAATCGAGAACGCTCTTGTCTATCTTCATTGAGAGGATTTGATACAAACCCACCAGTCGAACCTTGCTCATGATGATGGGGGTGATTAACAGATTCGCAAAGATGGAGAAGAGCATGGTCGCCGCCGCTAATGCGCCAAACTGTGCAACGATGGTGAAGTTGGAAAACAATAAAATACCAAAACCAAGAGACAGTGCAATGCTGGAGACGATTAGCGGCGTGGCCTCTTCGGCCACCGCGATGTCAACCGCAGTTTTGTAATCGGAAGTCCGCCTGCAAAGTTCGTTGTAACGCGCGAGCAAATGAATGGTGCCATCGACGGCAATACCAATAGCAATAACCGCAACCATGGCGGTACCGGGGTTTAGGGGAATATCGAGCAAACCCATAATGCCAAACATCAGGGCGATGGGGATAATAGCCGGCACTAAAGCGATGAACCCACCTTTCAGAGAGGTAAACATCGCCGACATGATAATAAAGACAAGCACCAACAAAATAATCAGCGCCTTTACCTGCGCTGTCATCAGGTGCTCAGCTGCACGATTGACCATCAGGTTTTCGCCTATGATGCTTGATTTTATACCTGGTCCTGCAATATGGCTTACCGCATCTTCGAGTTCTTCAACATAACGATTGAGGGTGTGTGAGTCACTAATATTGTGACGAACAACAATATTGGCACTGCTGTAATCATGACTGACATAACTATCTAGATCGCTGCGGTGAAAGAACATGAGATATTGCGCGACCAGTTGACGTGTTTCCGGCAAGGATAGTTCGGCAAAGTCACCACGAAATTCCCTGTTTACAAAGGTAAGGTGATCCGCCAGGGAAATAGTGCGATCAAAAACGCCCTGCTTCTTCATGAAACCCTGAATTTCTGCCAATTTGGCAATATTCTTCGGCTGTTGAAAAGTGTTTTCTTTGTTCGACTCCAGGGTAATGAAAAATATCTTGATCCCGGCCAGATCTTTATGAATACGCTGAGTATCCTGGATCAAGGGTCGATCCTCCGGAAAATAGGATAGCGGATCATTGGTCACATAAAGATTCGATGCCTGATAGATAAAAAATAAACAAAGTAAAGCCGTTGATAACAGGATGGCACCCGGATAATGATCTTTGGAATAGCAAAACAACTTAACCATTTTGCCGGGGAGATTAAAGAAGGTTTCGTTTTCTTTGACGGTCTTAGCCTTATCTGGACCAAACAGATACAACAGCATAGGGACTGCCAGAATAGTGATAATGCCATTGGCAAGCATGGCAAAAGTCGAGGCGATGGCAAATTGTTGAATTAGTCCGATGTCGCTAAACAGGTTACTTGCAAACCCGAGTGCTGTAGTCAGTATGGTGAGTATCAACGGCAGTCCTATATGACTTGCCATATACGCTATTGCTTCTTTTCGAGGCTCTTTATCTGCCGTGGCCAAACCGCGAAAAAAACCGGAAAGTAAATGGGTATCCTCGGTTGATCCAATGACAATAATTAACGAGGGCAGCATCGCGCTGAGAATATTGATAGGGATCCCCGTCCAGCCAAGCATTCCAAATGTCCAGATGATGGTAAGAGCGGAGGTCACCACGGGTATGAATGCCGACAACACATTGCGCATGAAAAACAAAATCGAAAGCACCAGTATTATCGCTGAAAGAGGGCCTAGTAATATGAAGTCTTCGTATAAGCTGCTTTTCAGTTCTGCGTTAATCCTCGGTGAACCGACCTGAACCAGACGTTCAAATTCAGAGCGATGCGCCAACAATAAAGCTTCCAGCGCCTCGTACATATTTCGATGAAAATCTTTAACGTCATCAATGTTTTCCACCGAGACGATCATCGCGGTGACATTGCCATCATCGGAAAAGAAATTTCCTCTGTACAAGGGATTCGCCAGGGCGCTTTCTTTTGCTATTTGTGCTTCTTCTTCTGTCCGTGGGGCTTCGCGTAACAAGGGTTTGGTATCAATCTTTCCTTCGCCGCCGACTACTGTATGCAAGCTGTAAATGCTATCCACCCGTGTGACATACTCTGTTTTTTCGATCGCTTCGTGCAACTTTTCGACTATTCCCAGTTTGGCAGGTGTCCAAAGCTGGCTGTCTCTAATGTAGATAATGGTTTTGTTATCGGTGCCAAATTCGCCTGATACTCGTTGATATATTAATCTCGCCGGATCATTGGCAGGAATAAGACTGTCTACACCTGTATCCACCTGCAGTTTTGGTAAGCCGGCAGCAAAGAATAAAGTGGCTAATAGCAGACCAAGAAACACCCCCTTACGATCATTAAACCCGAACATGAATAATTTCAATATCATGACTACATTATTCCTTCGTCAGGTAATTGCGATAGCTGTTCGTCATTGTCTGCTTTACTATCATCATCTTCGGGTAATTCCAGATCTTCAACTTCATCTGTTGGCACTACATGCGGGTGATTTTCGTATAGCCAGTTCGCGGTGAACATTTCCGCGGGAACATAATCAAGAGAGAACATCCTGCGCGTGATCTTGAGTAAGGACTGGTGCTGCTCTTTTACATCCTCCATCAAAATCATGCCGGAACGCCACATTTCACCATCCACCGCTCTTTGGTCGTGGAAACTTTGTCGTTTATTCAAGCGGCCATAGTTATCATAGTGTTCGGTTTGATTGATAACGAAGTTATCCTGACGCACAAAATGCCGTCTGGTTGGTTTTAGAGATTCCACGCCTTCTTTCAGACGATGTGCGTCAATAATAAAATACTGAGCATTGTCTATGTGCCTGTCCTGACGGCGGTGATATTGATATTCTGCTAACACTTCGCCGACAATATTTTCAACTGAAAAATCGGTACCGAGAAAATTACCGTAACTATTATCTCCACTACTATCTATCATTTGTTCGCCAAAGGCTGGTAAATAGATTGACTTGGTCATCTTGCCGGAGGGATCACGCGACGCCAGCACGGTAACGCCGTTAATTTCGTTGGGATAATCAAAAATCAGCATGAAATTTGCTGTGCCGTCCTCCTCTACCCTCGTATAACGATGGGCCCTACGTGTGTCTCGCCTGCCATTACGATCGCTCATTACCATTGATTGCTGTTCATAAACATAGGGATACTGCTGATGACGGCGGTAAATTTCATCCATTATCTCTCGTCCGTTGAGTTCAATTCTTTCTGCGGCAAAACTCGCTGAACTAAAAAGCACCAGGAAAGCGTTCAAATAATGAAGGAAATGTTTCATCGCTCTAATTATTACCCTCTAGCGTCCTGATACTGCTGGCAATCTGATCGCAAAATTCGCCAAAGAGTGACTGCATGTCGGCAACAATTTGGTCATAATCGCCTGACTCTATAGTGTCATCGCTTTCAAGCGAAGCGTGATACATCCCTAATTCTTCCTCTTCTGCGCCGGTGAGCTGCCAGCGTCCTGAGAGCTGCACTCTGCCATTGCTATCCAGTTCAAATTGACCCAGATGCACATTGATGCGGTAATCAGGTAAGGAAGCCGAGCGATTAAGCGGTGTACCGATATCGATTGTTGAAAGTCGAGTGGCAAGATTAATTGCCAGCGTACGTAATAAGTTTTTTCGCAAATTCTCTGCCCATTGATTGTTGTCAGAAAAGCGCAGACGATTATCACCGTTGCGTGTGACCATCTGGAAACGTTGCAGATACTGAGGAATGTCTAAATCAATGAGTTCTATTGCCAGTTGACGTTCTGTATCAATTTCAGCGGTTTCAACAGGCACAGGATCAACAAGATAATAACGCACTGTATTTTTTGCCCCACCGCCAAGACAAGCGGTCAGAAACAGGCAAAGCAGCATCAGCAAAACGGTAGATATTAATGAACTGACTCTGACTTTACTCATCATTCTTCTCCCTCAATATCCTTGCCAAAAATCAATGCCTGTGGATTGCGTTCCAGTGTTTCAACCAGTGCGCGAATGGAACGTGCGGTTTCTTCCAGTTCCTGGCTTAGTTTGATCACGTTGTATTGTAGCGGTGAGTTTGGCTGCAGGACGCGATTGGTCAAAGTTAATGTTTGCTCCAGTTTATCCAAAGCAAGGTGACCTGCATTGATGGCTTCCTTTATATTGGACTCGTCAACTTTTTTCATTATGCTGCGGAAGGACTCCAATGCACCTTGCAGGTCGGCCACGATTACCGGGATCTCCGGGTTATTGACCACCTTGTTTGCACCTCTTAGAGTCGATAGTAATTCTGTACCAATTTCTTCAATCTCTACCGCATCCAGCTTGGCGACAAAGCGTTCAATAGAGGCGGTGATGGCATCAAAATTGGAAGCGGCAATGGTGGGTAGTTCAGGCACGATTGTTTCTTCTCCGCTCAGCACAATTTCGGTCTCAGGATGCATATCCATTTCAATGAATAACTGTCCGGTTAGCAGACTGCCGGTACGCAGTTGCGCTCGCAAACCGCGTTCAACCAGTAATTGAATAATCACATAAGGAGAATCCTTGGCTTTAGCATCACGGGAAATAATTCTTTCCGGTTCAATCTCGATTAGCACCGGAATTAGAAAAGTCGTCTCTTCACTCTTATACTCCAGTCGAATATCCAGCACTGAGCCAACCTTGATGCCCTTAAACTCTACAGGCGCGCCGACATTCAAACCACGAACAGAACTGTCGAAGTAGAGTATGAAATTTATCTTTCTGGTATACAGATAGTCCTTAATGGTGTCGTAATGATCGAAGAGTGTGAATACCAGATTTTCGACATCTTCGCTCAATGGTTCCATTGTTCTGGGCGTTTCAAAAGCAATACCGCCAAACATCAGCGAGGTCAGTGATTCCGTTTCCATTTTGAAACCATCAGCATCTACCGTGACTTCCATGCCACTGACATTCCAGAAACGTGAGTTGCCACGCACTAATTGATCAAAAGGATCTTTAATAAAGGCATGGATGAAAACACTTTTATGATCGGTGCCTAATTCGTGACCAATTACCTCACCTGCCTCCATACCCTGATAATATATTGGCGAACCGACATCGACTGATCCTAACTTGTCGGTCGTAAGGGTGATGCGTTTACCAGCTTCACCCGCTGTCACCTCCGGCTGTTTTTCCAGGCCGACAAAATGCAGCTGTGCGGCACCCGGCCCAGGATCGATCTCTATATAGGCACCTGAGATCAATGTACTCAGTCCTGAAACCCCTCGCAGTCCCAATTGCGGCTTGACTACCCAGAAACGAGTGTTACGACGAAGAAAATGATCCGTGCCCTTATTAAAATCGGCCGAAATAATGACATGCGCCAAATCTTCACTAAATTTAATTTGCTCGACAATACCAATATCAACATTCTTGTATTTGATCTTGGTTTTACCGACCTCAATGCCTTCCGCAGTATTGAAACTGATAGATACCTTCGGACCCTGCTCAGAGAGTGTCTTTGCAACAAGCCAGCCACCAACAATGATGGTGATCAGGGGTATTAGCCATACCAGGGAAGGACCAGAGTGATTATTAACTTGTGGATTGGAGATACTCATAACTCTACGGTCTTTTGCTCTCTTACATTATCCCAGATCAGACGAGGATCGAATTTATGCGCCGCAAACATGGTGATCACCACCACGCCAGCAAAATAGGTAGCGCCAATCCCAGGTCTAATAGTGGACAGTGCATCCAGGCTGACCAGTGCGGACAGTAAACCTACCAGAAAAATATCCACCATAGACCAGGCACCAACGACTTCGGTGATACGGTAAAGAAAGGTGCGATCTTTTGGCCGCCAAATTGATTTTTTATGCACGGAAATAAGTAAAAAACTCAACACGATGAGTTTCATAACCGGCACCACAATACTGGCAACAAATACAATCAGTCCAAGACCCCACATGCCCTCTTCAACCAAATGCAGAATGCCGCTGAGAATGGTATTGGGCTCGCCCTGACCAAAACGGATCACCGTCATCACCGGGTAGAGATTGGCGGGGATGATTAAAATCACAGCCGCCAGCAATAACGCCCAGGTAGCTTCCAGACTGTTATGTTTTCGGTGGTGAAGTGGTGTGGTGCAACGCGGGCAATTCTGTGCATGGGGTTTCTCTTTGCTAAGCAAACCGCAGGTATGGCAATTGAGATAGCGAACAGAGTGATCCAGCTCAGATTCTTTCGGGTTTGCAAGCGGTGTAAGCGACCAGAGAACCCTGGGGTCAAAATTTGCCCTGGCTGCTGCATAAACAATCAGCAGCGCGCACAGGGCGAAAAATGAAATGCCGATGATTACATTCGCAATGTCCTGTAGTTTCACAATGGCAATTAGGACACCGAGCATGAAGACACTAACCAGGCTCCAGGGCGTCACCACTTCCGCCGCTCGGTAAATCACTCCCATGCCCGGCGGCTTATAACCCAGACGTACCAAGGTGAGTAAATACAGCATGCCGAGGATGGTTATCAAAGGAAAGGCAATGCTGGTAAGGAATATTAACAAGCCTAGCTGTCCCATGCCCATTTCATACATGGCCCAACCGCCGGACAACAGAATGTTGTCAACAACCCGCCCACCTAGCGTCAGCGACAGGAAAGGGAAACAATTAGCAATCAGAAACAATGCAAATGCGGCTAAATACAACGCCAGAGAGCGATTGAGAGAATCAGGAACGTTTCGATACAAGAGCAAGCCACAGTGCTCGCAGTTGGCTTTTGCACCGAGAGGTATCGACACGTAGCGGTGCAGGTGATCACATTCATGGCACGCGATCAGCTCTCCTGCTGGATTATCAACCATACGAAGTCCCCGGTTTTTTCTTGTAATTTTTGCTACATCGACAACAAGATTCTGCCCTTATCAGCCTAAGAAGCCAAGCAATTATTGAGCCTGGTTCTTTGTTGGGTGGCCGCCATCATGGAGTATTGCTCCGTGAGCAAAATCCGCCAGTGATTTTCTTGCTGGAGCCAGATAAAACGGGGCTGTAATGACTATTTTGTCATTTTCACTCGATCGGGATGTAAATCTGTCAGACCTGTCGGCGAAGGGAAATACGATAATTGCGAGGCAAGAATGTCTTCAATGGGTGACAACTAGAAAGTTTTGAGAGCTAATTAATCGCTATCAAAAAATTCAACGACCTCATCCATGCGTGCTTCAGCATCCCTGTAACCCAAGTCCATCAATTCTGAAATGTAATCATGTTGAAACATCACCATACTCAACAGGTCATTGGATCGTGTTTCCTTGGTGCCTAATCCACGTGTCATGAAACGAAATGTGCGCGGTAGATTTGGCTCAAACTGGTTTGCCATTTTACCCAGGTTTTGAGACGGTCTGAGGAGCAGTAACTTAACCGGCTCAAGCTCATGATCGTGTTTCTCTGTCGTATAATTAATTAATGTGTTTATTCGCTCCAATCGCAATGCATCATTATCAAAGACATCAAGAAAGATCGCGTTGAACATAGCGCCAACTACCTGCGCCGGTGGAGGATAGTCATCTATCATTTCCATCCCTTGCTCTTCCACTGATGGTAAATAACGTGTAGAGATCGCCAATATTCGTTTTGCACCCAGATGTATCGCCGGTGACAAGGGTGCGGTCAATCGTATACCGCCGTCTCCGTACCATTCTTTTCCCACCCGGATCGCAGGAAAGAATAAGGGCAATGAAGCAGAGGCCATAATATGCTCCACCCGTATGTCAGACATGACACTTTTCCGGTGCGCGCGCTCCCAATGTTTAACATTTTCACCTTGTACCCAGGTAATCGACTGGCCGGTTGAATAACTTGATGCTGTCAAAGCGATGCCTTTCAATTCTCCGCTGTCGATACTGGTCTGGATTCCTGATAAGCGACCCTCCTGAGAGTGCAATATTCCTTCTAAAAACATTCTTAAGGGATCAGTATCGACCATTGCACGGATTTTTACCTGTTTAGAAGCCCTGCCCATAAGCAGGCGCAAGGCCCAACCACCTGCATGCTTCACAATGGAAGGCGTATCGACACGGAAAACGTGATCAATGGTTAACGCGGACCAGACTTCGGCAAGCTTATCTATTCTGGCCAAAAAACTGCCTGACTCATTAGCCAAGTAGGCGGCATTAATAGCCCCTGCCGAAACTCCTGTGATAATGGGAAAACGGATCTCTTTACGATGATGCGCAATACCGAGAAGAAAACCAACTTGATAAGCAGCACGAGCGCCACCCCCGCTCATTACCAGGGCAAGGTCATTCTGCTTATCATTCATACTAAACAATTCTGTCTGACGAAATTGTCTTCATTATAGCGCTTTTTACACAAGCTGGAATATGTCTTAAAAATGTCCTTTCTCAATGTGATTGGCCCCACTCTAAGTAAAATTAAAATGGGTAAGAGTTACACTTTGAATACTAGTAGCCAAACGCTTAGTTTATCCGACTGAACATTGCGCTTTTTGCTATAATTCAATCATGACTCCCTCATCATTGATCACTATGTTTTTGGCATATGCCGATAAACTGAAATTTGGATCCCTCTTTCTTATCGTTGTTGGGTTATTTGTCGCCGACCTGTTTATACCTGACTTCATCCCCCTAATCGATGAAGTCATTCTGGGCTTACTTGCTGTTATTCTTGCCAATTGGAAAAAAGACCGCAGAGATGCACTGGACAGCAAGATAATAGAGGGCGAAATAATAAACAAGAAAGAGGAAAGTGATTAAGCTTGAATACATTTTTCTATTCCTATATCGCTAGCTGGACAACAGCTTGCCTCATCGCAATAGTCCTGATGATGCAAAACCGCCGCACAATTATCCTGTTTCAAAAGAACTACTGGAATTTCCTTAAAACTAGATGGAAGCTGACGACGTTTATTATTGCAACTTCTGCCTTCGTGATTCTCGCACCTTACACAGGTGATCCAACGTGGGATTATTATGATGCCGCGTTTATGTCAATACTGACATTTGTGACAGCGCCCTGGTCAATCGGGACTCTATTCAGATTTATAAAAGGACTGGAAACACCAAAATTTGCCTATATTGCAGTTTGTGCATGGATGTTTTCTGCCAGTTGGTCATATGATATTTATCTGGTATTTAGAGACGGGTTTTATCCCATTACCTGGTGGTCAAACATTTTTGCATCATCAGTACTTTATGTGTCAGCCGGGTTATTCTGGAACCTGGAATTCAAAGGAGACAGAGGGATAATATTTGGATTTATGAGTGACGATTGGCCCTCAACTAATTCAGGCCATGGATTTAACAAGATAGTATTCTTTGCTTTGCCATTTATGATGCTCGCCGCGGCTATTTTCATACCTTTTTTAACTTAATAGAGAAGATTATCCCTTTTCTAATTTCAATATCGCTTTGACTAACACAGTTCAAACAATACCGCTGATTAATTTGGCAACTTCGTTTATCCCGGCTTTAGTTGTCATTGTTATTCTTATTAGATGGTCACTTGAGGCAAGCAACGCAATTTATGCAATCGCACGCATGTTGGTACAGTTACTGATTATTGGCTATTTTTTAGCGTACATTTTTGAGTCGAATAGCGCGCTGATAATTGTCATTATCCTGAGCATAATGGTAATAGCATCGAGTTGGATAGCATTAGGCACAATAAAGGATAAGCGCCGATTGCTCTATAAACAGGCCTTGTTATCCATTGCCATCGGTGGCGGCATAACTTTGTTTTTCGTGACGCAAGGCGTACTCTTACTTGAGCCATGGTATTCACCACAACTAATGGTTCCTCTTGCAGGGATGATCTTTGCAAATTCAATGAATAGTATTAGCCTTGCAGTTGAGCGGCTAAATGCAGAGACAAACAGAGACGTTCCTTATGATGTGGCACGCAACGTTGCTTTTCAAGCCTGTCTTATTCCAGTCGTTAATTCCTTGTTCGCCGTAGGGCTAGTATCTCTTCCCGGCATGATGACAGGCCAAATATTGTCAGGTGTCTCTCCGCTAGTCGCAGTGAGATATCAGATTATGGTGATGTGTATGATATTCGGCTCATCTGGTATATCTACCGCCTGTTTTCTCGTTCTCGTTAGACCAGTATTTGTGAGCTTAAAGAAAAGTTAATACGGAAGCACAGGCAGGAATACTTGCTTTTATCCTAAGCGCGAAACAAAATGTCTTCCTGCCTTATAATTTTTATCAGTACGGCAAAAGAGCTAAAAATGAACAAGAAGAATTATTGGATGTCAGGAACTACATGCTTTGGAGTAAAACGCCTGGAACGGGAGACAACTCAATGACAGCAGATGACAAAACAGAAGCACCCGACCCAACAACAATGACTGTTGCCAAAACTTTGTGGTCGGAAACTCTAATTGACTTACTTGTTGTTTCGTTAGAAAAAAACCAAAGCGATGATAAAGTTACCGATTTGCTAAAAGAACTGAAGCAGAAAAGTTTAAAAAAGACTATATCGTTAGCAAGATCAATAAGGCACTCGGCGAGAAGGAATCTAATCGGGTTAGGTTATTGCTAGCTAAGCTTTGAGTTTTAAATTATCTAAGTCAGCACAAAAAAGTTGCTCAGTGTCAGCATTATATGCGCTCGATTGACGGTTGCACGATGACCTTCACAAGAAAATCGAAAGCATGAGAACTTGGACTTTAGGCTATGTACATGGCCTGGCGGCGACAGGTGGGACAAAGTGAGTGATCTGAAATCTCCAATGTTGATCTACCTGAAAGGCTGGCTCTTTCTCGTGATACTCATTGTTTCAACAGCTCTACTTCTCCTGGAAGCCAAAGACTGGAAGATGGCCGTCCTTGTGTTACTGATCATTTGGTCTGCTGCGCGATTTTATTACTTTATGTTTTATGTCATTGAAAAATATGTTGACGATACTTACAAGTTTTCAGGCATTATCTCATTCGTCCTTTATCTTATGCGTAGGCGTAAGTAAAAAACCATTTGACAGTCTGCGGATGAAATTGAGCAAGCAAGGACATCTAGAAGTATTAAGGTGATTCGACAAATCCAGATAGTGTTTTCGTAAGCAGATATTCCGTTTAAACAGGCGCCGGAAGATCGGTATCGCCCATCAGGAATTTGTCTACACCAGCAGCTGCGCTTCGTCCCTCCGCTATCGCCCATACTATTAGACTCTGACCTCGTCTCATGTCGCCTGCTGCAAAGACACCATCGACACTGGTCATCCAGCTCCTCGGATCCGCGACTACATTACCGCGACTATCGAGTTCGACACCAAGTTGCTCAAGCATGCCAGACTTTTCCGGACCAAGAAAACCCATAGCCAACAGAGCAAGATCGCAAGGTAGCTCCTGTTCACTGTCTTCGACTTCTTCAAAACTCATGCGACCATCAACATTTTTCATCTCCACTGAGATAAGTTGCAATGCTTTTACATTGCCATTGCCATCACCCACAAAGCGCCTGGTATTCACTGCATATACTCGTTCAACACCTTCTTCATGAGCAGAAGCTGTGCGAAAAATTCGCGGCCATTCAGGCCATGGATTGTCCTCCGGTCTAAGGGACGGGGGCTTTGGCATGATCTCCAGTTGATGTACTGACTTACAACCCTGTCTATTAGATGTACCGAGGCAATCGGCACCGGTATCACCTCCACCAATGATGACAACGTGTTTATCTTTCGCACTGATAAAATTGTCTGGTTTAGAATCGCCCTCGCACAACCTGTTCTGCATTGGCAGGAATTCCATCGCCTGGTGAATGCCCTTTAACTCACGCCCATCTGCGGGTAAATCCCGTGCTGCGCATGCACCGCCAGTGAGTAGCATTGCATCGAATTCATTTCTCAACTCTTCTACAGAAACATTCTCACCAACATGGCTGTTGGGTTTGAATACCACGCCTTCGGCACGCATCTGTTCTAATCTACGGTCAAGACGTTTCTTTTCCATCTTGAATTCCGGTATTCCATAACGCAGTAGGCCACCGATACGGTCCTCTCTTTCGAACAAGGTAACGAAGTGACCAGCGCGAGCAAGTTGCTGTGCTGCTGCCAGCCCGGCTGGGCCGGAACCAACCACTGCAACCTTTTTACCAGTTCTCATTTCCGCGATCTCTGGTTTTATCCAGCCATTCTCCCAGGCCTTGTCAATAATTGAGAGCTCAATGGCTTTAATCGTCACCGGATCATCATTGATACCCAGCACGCAGGAACCTTCACAAGGTGCCGGACACAAGGTGCCGGTGAATTCGGGAAAATTGTTCGTGGCATGTAAACGTTGAATCGCCTCCATCCATTGGTCACGATAAACCAGATCGTTCCAGTCTGGAATCAGATTACCTAAAGGACAACCTTGATGGCAAAAGGGGATGCCGCAATCCATACATCGCGAGGCCTGGGTTTTTAATGGCTCCACCGGCCAAGCTTGCATGACCTGGTTCCAGTCCTGTAATCGTTCAGCTACTGGACGATAGGCTTGCTTTTCTCTTTTAAATTCGATGAATCCTGTTGGCTTAGCCATGGGCTGCCTCCATCACCGCGTCATCTACTGAGGTGCCAGCTTCTTTTGCTTTTTTGATAGCCGCGAGTACACGTTTGTAGTCTTTCGGCATGACTTTAACAAATTTTGGCTGGTAATCACTCCAGTGATCCAGAATATTCCTCGCAACCGTACTCTGAGTGTACTGCAGGTGTTTTGAAAGTAAGCTTTTTACCGTTTCGACATCTTCATCCTCTTCCAGAGCATCCAGATCTACCATGCCCTTATTGCAAAGTGCATCAAAACCTCCATTTTCATCGAGGACGTAGGCGATACCTCCGGACATACCGGCGGCAAAATTACGACCGGTACCGCCAATAATGACGACTCGACCCCCTGTCATATATTCACAGGCGTGATCGCCGACGCCCTCGACAACGGTATTTACCCCACTGTTTCGAACACAGAAACGCTCACCTGCGATGCCGCGAAAATAGGCCTCACCTTGTGTTGCACCATAAAGCAATACGTTGCCTACAAGAATGTTTTCTTCCGGCACAAAGGTGGAGTATCGCGGTGGATAAACAATGATTTTACCTCCGGATAGACCCTTACCTAGATAGTCATTGGCATCGCCTTCGAGTGTTAACGTCACACCTCTGGGTATGAAGGCACCAAAACTCATCCCAGCCGATCCGTTAAAATGGATATTCACCGTGTCTTCCGGTAAGCCTTCTGCACCGTAACGCCTGGTGATGTTGTACCCAAGAATCGTACCAACAGTTCGATTGGTGTTAAGTACGGGTAGTATAATATCCACCGGAGTCTTGTTTTCCAATGCGTCCTGGCACAAAGGAAGGATAGTAGTCAGATCCAGAGATTTTTCGAGTCCGTGATCCTGCTTATCAACGCAATAAATTTCATCACCAGGACGAGGTACGGGTTTGTAAAGTATATTCGAGAAGTCGAGCCCCGCCGCCTTCCAGTGTTTGATTGCTTTTTTCGTTCCCAGTCTGTCAACCTGGCCGACCATTTCATTAACGGTTCTGAACCCCAGTTGTGCCATGTATTCACGCACTTCTTCAGCAATATATTTGAAAAAATTCTCAACAAACTCCGGGCTACCATTGAATTTTTTTCTAAGCTCCGGATTTTGTGTCGCGACACCGACTGGACAGGTATTCAAATGACAAACTCGCATCATAATGCAACCCATCACCACTAAAGGTGCTGTTGAGAAACCAAATTCTTCAGCACCTAATAAGCTCGCTATTACAACGTCACGCCCTGTTTTCAACTGCCCATCCGTTTGTACAACGATACGATCACGTAAGCCGTTTTGCACCAGAACCTGCTGAGTTTCAGCCAGCCCCAATTCCCACGGTAAACCCGCGTGCTTTAATGAACTAAGGGGTGAGGCTCCAGTGCCGCCGTCATAACCTGAGATAAGAACAACATCAGAATGCGCCTTCGCCACACCTGCAGCCACGGTTCCAACACCCACTTCTGCAACCAACTTTACATGAACCCGTGCCTCAGGATTTGCATTCTTCAAATCGTGTATCAGTTGAGCAATATCTTCAATCGAATAAATATCGTGATGTGGTGGTGGTGAAATTAATCCAACACCGGCGGTAGAATGACGCACTTTTGCGATCCATGGATATACCTTGGGGCCAGGCAATTGCCCTCCTTCCCCTGGTTTCGCACCTTGCGCCATCTTGATTTGTAGATCATCTGCATTAGCCAGATACTCACTGGTCACGCCGAATCTGCCAGAAGCCACCTGTTTTATTGCACTGCGTCGGAGGTCACCATTTTCGTCAGGGATGTATCGGGCAGGATCTTCGCCACCTTCACCAGTGTTAGATTTTCCGCCGAGACGATTCATGGCGATCGCTAGTGTTTCGTGTGCTTCCTGGCTGATGGAACCGTAAGACATCGCGCCAGTTGAAAAACGTTTCAGTATGTTTTCAATTGGCTCGACTTCTTCCAATGGGATTGGCTCTCCAGTCAGCTTTAATTCAAACAAACCCCTTAATGTCGCAAGATGTTCATTTTGATCATTCACCAGGGAAGTATATTCCTTGAAGATCTTGTATTGTCCAGAACGGGTGGCGTGTTGCAGTTTGAACACGGTATCAGGATTAAATAAGTGATACTCGCCATCACGTCGCCACTGATATTCGCCACCCCACTCCAGGTCGGGACGTTTAACCGCGCGATCTGGAAAAGCGTTGTGATGATGTATGCTGACTTCCTTTGCAACTACATCCAGGCCAATACCGCCTATACGCGATGCGGTCCAGGTAAAGTACTTATCTACAAATTCTTTATTGAGGCCGATGGCCTCAAAAATCTGAGCGCCGCGATAGGATTGTACCGCCGAGATACCCATCTTTGCCATGGTCTTCGTTAGACCTTTGTTAACGGCCTTAATAAAATTCTGAATCGCTTTTTCGTGGGGCATGTTTTTTACATGGCCCTTACCGATTAAATCACCGATGGACTCAAACGCGAGGTAAGGATTTACACAACCGACACCGTAACCAAGCAGTGTTGCGAAATGATGCACTTCACGAGGCTCACCAGATTCCAGCACGATACCAACTTTTGCCCGACTACCGTTTCGTATCAAATGGTGGTGGACTGCGGCACAGGCCAATAGAGCCGGAATCGGAGAATGATCTCTATCAATATCACGATCGGTAAGAAGAAGGTATGTGTATCCTTCGGCGATTGCCAGGTCTGCAGCGGCGCATACAGCGTTGATAGCTTTATCAAGCCCTGCCTCACCTTCGGCGACTGGATAAATTATTGCGATAACTTTTGACTTAAACCCGGGCAAATCGACATCTCGAATGCGAGCCAGTTCTTCATTAGTAATGACAGGCGATCGTAGTTTAATTTGGCGACAATATTCGGGACCAGGTTTCAATAGATTGTGTTCAGGGCCAATGGTTGAGCTAATCTGCGTAACCAGTTCTTCACGGATACCATCCAATGGCGGATTGGTAACTTGTGCAAACAATTGCTTGAAATAGTCATATAACAAACGCGAACGATTTGATAATACAGCCAAAGATGCATCAGTACCCATTGACCCGGTGGGTTCCAAACCATTTGCGGCCATTGGCGCCACCAATATTCTTAAGTCTTCATGCGTGTAACCAAAGGCTTGCTGTCGTTGCAGCAAGGTTTTCGGATCGCTGCCGTGTATTTGCTTGGGTTGTGGCAAATTTTCGATCGGCATCATGTTCGTTTTCAGCCATTCACCATAGGGATGTTCGCTGGCAAAGGCTTTCTTTAATTCTGCATCTTCAATGATACGACCCTGTCTGGTATCAACCATAAAAATACGACCTGGTTGCAATCGCCCTTTTAGCTTTATATTCTCAGGCGGGATATCCAGCACGCCAACTTCTGACGCCATAATGACTCTGTCATCCTTGGTGACATAATAACGCGACGGACGTAAACCATTTCGATCCAGCACTGCGCCAATGACCTCACCGTCTGTGAAGGCAACAGAAGCTGGACCATCCCAGGGTTCCATCAAGCAGGCGTGGTATTCATAAAAAGCCCGGCGTTCATCGTCCATGGATTCGTGACCGGACCAGGCCTCGGGGATCATCATCAGTACGGCGTGGGGTAATGGTCGTCCTGCCATGTGAAGGAATTCCATGACATTATCAAAGGTTGCTGAGTCGCTACCTCCCTCTACGACAATGGGAAACAATTTCTCTAAATCATCACCAAATAAATCAGATTCACACAATGCTTCGCGTGCCCGCATCCAGTTCGCGTTTCCACGAGCGGTGTTTATTTCACCATTGTGCGCAACATATCTAAATGGATGGGCGAGACGCCAGGCAGGAAAGGTATTAGTGGAAAAGCGTTGATGAACCAGGGCCAGGGCGGACTCCACATCCGGATCAGTAATATCAGGAAACATCGGTTCAATCTGCGTCCCCGTCAACATGCCCTTGTAAACAAAAGTGCGGTACGACAATGAAGGCACATAGAATAATTCCTGCTCAGATAAACCGGAATTCCAGATTGTGTTCTCTGCCCTTTTACGAATCACATAAAGTTTGCGTTCGAAGGCGGCTGAGGTTTCTACGTGCTTGCCTCGACCGATGAAAATTTGCCTAAAGCCTGGTTCTCCAGCCAACGCTGTAGGGCCAACCATGGAATCATCCGTAGGAACATCTCGCCAGCCCAGTAAAATCTGGCCTTCTTCTTTTACGATCTCTGAGAAAATATCCTGGCACTGCATCGATTGTGCAGCATCTCTCGGAAGAAAGACCAAACCCGCACCATAGTGATCGTTATCGGGCAACACTATGCCAAGTTTGTTACATTCGCGTTTGAAAAACTTGTGTGGTTTCTGGATAAGAATGCCTACACCATCACCCGTATTTTCTTCGCAGCCACAGGCACCGCGATGTAAAAGATTTTTAAGTATCGTTAATGCATCGACTACTGTTTGATGGGATTTACGACCTTTCATATCAACCACAAAGCCCACACCACAGGAATCATGCTCGTAAGCTGGATCGTAGAGTCCTTCTTTTTCGTGGCCGACAAATTTTGTCATACTGACTGCACCATAGTGTCTATGAATTTATAGTAGATAACGGTATGAACTGGAAAGGCTCTTCTTCGCTATCCAGATGGACACTTGTTCACACCCCTCAGTGTGGAACTGTGTCTCTTTTGCTAAAAGCCAAAAGGAGCAGGATTATAGTAAAGCCCTTTGCTTATGTCACGGTGCAACATTTCTCAAAAAGAGGTAAATATAAGACATTAGCTACATTTAAAGTCTTTTATACGCATATCGCTTGTTTTAGCGTAATTTACCATATTTTTTATTTTGCCAGTTTATACTTCTAAGGCGCCTTGATTGCCTCATGTATGCTGCTCATCGCCTTTGGCCAGGGCTTTTGCGCCTGGGCTTTCACGGGTAATGTATCAATTGCCGTTCTTGCCTGTTGAATATCTGCATAAAGTCCGTATACGAGCACATGCCATTCTGTATTGGATTTTTGCACTTTGTAGATTGCCAGTTGTGATTGATCTAACTGAGCCTCTTGCATGAAACGGCTTATAGTCGCCATTTCCACTGCGCCCATTAACTGAAGGACATAGCTACTAGCAGACTGGGCGAGCAACCAGTCGTTACTCATCATTTTTTCTGCACTTAATTCAGGTTTATCAGTCTCCTGAACTTGCCTCTTTTGTTCTGCTTCAGCTATGACGATTGGCAGCTTTTCTAGTGCTTCATTGCTGTCAATAATTATTCGATCAGCCTCTAACTCTAATTTCTCCTCCGCGTCTGAAGAGCTAATTGGTTCTTCTGATACAAACTCTGGTTCTACTATGACTTGAGACTCCAACCATGCATCTGGAAGCGCTTCTGGCTCTCGCGTTTCAATTTTATCCGTCATTGGCACAGGTGGCTGTTGTAGTTGCGGTGGTAAATTCACCGACAGCGTTTTTGGATCGACCTGTTTATTTTCGCGCTCATATAAAAATAGAGACAGGACAATAGAGGTGACAAGCATTGCCGCTAGCATGATTTTGATGATTTGCCCTGTCTTGCTTTTTTTATTTTTTGAAACTGTTGCCAATGGCGCATCCAGAGTCAAGTCTACGGGGTCACTCAAGCCCTGCCTGGCAAGAAAATTAATATCGCCTGGGACGCCTGCTGCTACTTTGTAGATCCTGCTCATCTCCTTCTCCGAAAACATATCTACTCTTCCACCACAGACGCTTACACGGTGGCGCAGGTAATCTATAGTTTGTTCCAGAGAGAGCAATGGGATAGTTACCGAATGAATCATATTGGTATTTGATTTCTCTTCCGAAACGTCGTTGAGTCTGTCTAAAAATGAATCTTGTCCAATAAGCACTACTCTAATAAATGTGTCCTGCTCTTTAAACTCCATCAACTGTAAAATAAAACGTAAGCTTGTCTGGTTAAGATTATCAGCGTTGTCTATAAATAATATTGGCACTTTTGAATTTAGATTACAGTGCGCCATGTAGCTATTAAGAGCAGAAATGGTTTCAGACGTATCGTCTATAACATCCTTGTATTCGTGCAACAACGCTTTTACCAAAGTATCTGGCCCGATTTCGTCATTTGCTTCAATCTGGCAAACAGCCCACGTCTCGTCTGCATGTTCTACCAAGTGTTTACAAATAAAAGATTTGCCTACCTTTGGGACGCCTTTTACAAATAGAATCTGTTGGCTAAATTCCAATAAATGCTTGATCAAATCCAGACGATGTTGTAACTCGGGAGTGGTGAAAAATAGTTTAGCTGTGTAACTTGTATTGAAGGGGTCCTGGTCAAGGTTCAATGCCTTGAAATAGTCGATGCGGGCGATTGGAAGCTTAACCATGGCTTTGTTTTAAGTATGGTATCAATAGAGAGTAGCAGTCAGCTATTTCCAATTAGTCATATTCTCAGGGTGAGTCTGACTTGTTTGTTGACAGCACATCCGAAAGTTTCAATGAAAGCGATTCATCAAGCTCAGATATTTGTGTCCATTCATTTTCATTCAGCGCAACATCTTCTTCTCTATCGTGCTCTCCAGCCAATACGTTTCCCTGGTTCCTGCTAGCTTCTGGCAACATCTGAAACTCTCGCTGAAAAGAGTTTTTAAAGTCATCTGACGCATAGTTTTCATAATATAGGTAGCTTGCAAGAACGAGCAGAATGAGTGAGAACAAAACAGGAAGGATTCCAAAGTTCTTGCCGGGCTTTTCGATTGAAAGGGCATCCTGCATTATTTTTCGAGATAGTGTATTAATTCCTCCGGGCAAGCCACTGCTCACCTTGTGAATATATTCAATATCATTTCCTGCAAAGGGGATCTCAATGTCATTCCCACAGGAAGATAGCTTATATTTGAGATATACAGGGACCTGATCCAGCGTAAAACTGGGCATACTCATGTATTCAATCATTCCTTCAGCCAGCTCCTTAACACCGACTTTCGCTATAGTTTCATTTATAGATTCATGTGCAAATAGTACAATCCTAAAAAAGGCCTCGTTGTATTTTAAATCAGCGAGCTGAAATAAAAATTGTAACGTTTCTTTCGGTAGTTTGTCAGCATCATCAATCACTATCACAGGACGAACGCTTTCTTTATAGGAATGCTCAAGGTACCTGTGCAGCATACTTATGGATTGCTCGATGTTTATATTGTCTTCCGGCAAAAGTTGCTGAATAAGTGCGTATGCCAAAGACTCTGAACTCATATCTACATCGGCACATATCAGGCCGGTGCGCCAATCTGATTCTTTCAGGATGATAAGTTTCTGTGCCAATAGTGATTTGCCTGCCCCCGATACAGAAGTGACAAGCAATACCTTTTGTGCTTCCAAGATATGTTGTTTGGCGTTTTTCAGCCTTCGATTAATTTCAGGTGTAAGGAAAATATTTTTATCAATAACATCTACAGGGAATGGATCTTTTTCCAGTCCGTATTCGAGAAAATAATTGCTATTGGAAATTGACTTGTTCATTTTGAAAATCTATTTCATATGATGTCGAACTTTGATTATTCGTTCATACTCTAGAATGGCATATCTCTCAGTCATTCCTGCTATATGATCTTTGATTATACATTCTATGCTATCGGCAGTATTTACATTTCTCTTAGTAGAATCTGCAATCGACGATATATCCATTATCTGTCCCGGCTTAAGAACAAATGTCTCATATAAAGTTCGGACAATATGTTTCGGTTTGGTCGCCATTTCACGTACACTTTTGTGCTTGTACAAATTCTTACGAAAATATTGCTTCACTTGAACATGCTTTGATTGCATATCATCGCTAAGCCTGATTGTCACTTCTCATGAATTACGTACATTTTCAATAGAGAGAAATCTGGCAGACTCAATGATGTCTCATCATTGGCCGCATAGCATGCCAGTAGTGACATCAACTCATACTTCTTTTGAAGAAAAGTGCTCCAAAGTTTTAGTTAGCAACTCTTCATCATATAAATTAGTTACCTCTGCGAGCCCGATATCTCTAAGGAGCACCAGAAATAATTGACCTCCCTTTGCTTTCTTATCAATTGACATTAATTCCCGTATGTTGGTGTTAACCAATTCAACTGGTATTGATGAAGGCAAGCCTGTTTTCTCTAGCAAGCGTTGGATTCGTCGATATGCTTCTTTTTCTAGCCATCCTGAACGATAAGATAAATCGGCCGCCATATTCATACCGAGGCCCACGGCTTCACCATGCAGCCAACTTTTGTAATTAAGGCCTGTTTCCACCGCATGTCCAAAGGTATGACCAAAGTTCAATAATGCGCGCTGCCCACTCTCCCTTTCGTCTTCTGCAACGATAACAGCCTTGTTCTGACAGGAACGTTCAATAGCATATTGCAAACAGGCATTATCACGCCCAAGCAATTTTTCCATATTTTCCTCAAGCCAGGTGAAAAAATCTCTATCGCGAATCAGCCCGTACTTGATCACTTCAGCCAGGCCCGCTTTTAGCTCACGTTCTGGAAGAGTAGCCAACACTTCTGTGTCCGAAAACACCGCAGATGGCTGGTGGAAAGCGCCAATCATATTTTTCCCTAATATATGATTCACTGCAGTTTTTCCACCTACTGATGAATCTACTTGTGCAAGTAGCGTGGTTGGCACCTGAATATAGTTAATGCCTCTTTGATAACATGCGGCCGCAAACCCCGTAATATCGCCAACTACTCCGCCCCCTAATGCGATTAAATAGCCATTACGACTAAACTTCTTTTGTAGAAGCTCTGTAATAATATCGTTAAAAACGTCAAGATTCTTATATGACTCTCCATCTTGTATTACGTATGACTGAGGTTTGAATTCAGCGAGGGTCTTCATGAGCTGCTGCAAGTATAATGATGCTACGGTGGTATTAGTAACGATCATGACCTGGGAAGATTGTATTAAATGTGAGAATAATTCCCCGGACGAGATAAGATTGCTACCGATATAGATCGGATAACTTCTAGATCCAAGTTCTACTGTTAATTCTTTCACGTGATATCAAGTTGCTGACAAATATTATTTATAATCTCTCTAACTGGCGCTTCGTCTGTAGCAATTGTTATATCCGCAATTTCTTCATATAAAGGGTTCCTGGTTTCCATTAAATTCATTATCGTAGCCATGCGATCTTCCGTATTGAGTAATGGTCGTTTACTATCCCGCCTGGTACGATCAAATAGTTTTTGGCAAGAAGATTTAAGATAAATAATGCGCCCATTTTCCTTTAAGCATATTTTATTGTCTTCAGAAAGAACCACGCCTCCACCCGTAGCAATTACACTGTCAGGAATGACGGCAAGTTCTTTAATAATTTTTGTCTCACGACGACGGAAACCTTCTTCTCCTTCAATTTCGAATATTAGAGCCACGTCAACACCAGTCGTTTTCTCAATTTCTAGATCTGAATCGTAAAATACTTTTCCTAATCGAGCGGCCAATTGACGACCGATAGTAGTTTTCCCCGAGCCCATAGGTCCTATAAGAAAAATATTTTGCATTACATCATTCGGGTTACTGAATAGTGAATTCGTGGTTCGGTTCAAGCATCAGGTGATTATATTTATTTGCAGAAAAGAAACTAAACTCCTGGAAAAAGCTTGTATCCAAAGATCTACTGCAACCTTCCCTGAACAAGCTGCCACCATTTTCGTGTGTGCCCTGAGTATGTAATCGCCACTCCGACATTGATAGCCCCTTGTGGAGTATGTGCGTGCCTGAACAAGCCATGGTCAACTATTCCGAGGTCCTCTCTCGCCCAGGTATATGTAAAAAAAAAGATGTAGCCTAAGGCTACACCTTTTTATGGAACACAAATTTGTAAGTTGGTAGATATTATATTTTTAAATCTTCTTTAATGATCTTCGGAGTTACGAAAATCAACAATTCTGTTCTTGAATTTTCAATCCTGTTTTTCTTAAACAGAAAACCTAGTACCGGGAGTTCACTGAAAAATGGTACACGGTCAGTTGAACTTCTATCTACTTGACTATAAACCCCACCTAATACAACGGTTTCTCCATCGTCTACCAGAACTTGTGTACTAACATTTCTAGTGTTAATGGGAGGTACGCCAAGTACATCAGGTGAACCTCGAGTATCCTGATTCACGTTCAAATCCAGTAACACTCGATTATCCGGCGTTATTTGAGGAGTCACTCTCAGACCCAACACTGCTTTTTTAAACGATACGGAAGTCGCACCGCTTGATGACGCCTCCTGGAATGGTATTTCAACACCAGACTCAATGATTGCTTCGGTTTGATTGGAGGTGATTACTTTCGGGCTAGCAATATCTTCACCACGACCTTCTGCAAGTAAAGCAGAGAGTTCCAATTGCAGTAGATACGAGCCTATTTTGCCTACGGCCAGACCTATGCCGGAAGTTGCTCCAGCAACAGGCAAATTAACAAGCAAATTCTCATTGCCACCACTATTAAACGCGGTAGGCGCTCCAAAGTTCACATTCCCGGGAACATTACCACCACCAAGCGCAAAAAAGTCTCCTCTGCCCTGAGCTTCTTGAGCGCTATGTTTGCTGTAGCCAAACTGCACACCCAAGTCCCGCGTAAAACTTTCGTCTGCGTTAACTATTCTCGATTCAATCATGACTTGTCTTATCGGGATATCCAGTTTTGACACCATACTCCTTATGGATTCCAAGCTACTTGCAACGTCCTGGATAATTAGCGTGTTAGTGCGGTCATCGATAGAGACATTACCCCGGTCAGATAGTAAATTATTTTCCCCTGTCCCTATCAGTCCTGCCAAATCCGACGCCTTGGCGTAATTTATTTGCACAAACTCTGTACGCAATGGAGCCAACTCTTCGACTTGCCTTTGCGACTCCAGCTCCAGTTTTTCTCTGGCGGCTATCTCTTCCTGTGGCCCCACCATCATGACATTCCCCGCCTGACGCATTCCCAGACCCTTTGCCTTGAGTATGATGTCGAGCGCCTGATCCCAGGGAACATTCTTGAGTCGTAAAGTCACATTGCCGCCGACTGTATCGCTAGCTACCAGATTCAAACCCGTGAAGTCCGCGATTAACTGCAACACAGCACGTACTTCAATATTCTGAAAATTCAAAGAGAGTCTTTCACCGGTATAACCAAACTTTTTCTTTTTTGATTTCTCCTGCTCTTCCTTGGACAAGGGTCGCACTTCAATTGTGAACACATCTTCTGATTGATATGCCAGATGGTCATATTGCTCGTTGACAGTGCTAATCAACATTCTGGTACCACCACCGTATGCGGATGTATCCACTTCCTTAACAGGCGTTGCAAAGTCAATAACATCCAGTCGTCGATCGAGCTCTGAAGGTAGAGAGGCTGAGATAAAATCTACGACAATTTGGCCTGACTCAAGACCTAAGTTTACGCCAACAGAAGCATCAGAAAGCTTGACAATGATCCGGCCTTCACCTGCGTCGCCGCGTCTAAAGTCAATATTCTCGATGCTGGATGTAGAGGGCGCACGTGATGAAGAAGTTATCGAAGAAGTTTGAATATTGTCCATAGAAGGCGTTCCCGCCCCCAATGTGACCAAAACGAGATTTCCGTCTATTTGGATATCGTACGAAGTAGAACTTACAAGATTAACCACAACACGCGTTCGCCCGGCTGCTTCTACTGCCGCCACGCTGTGCGCCATGCCTATTCCAATGGATTGACTTTTCTCAGCCAGATTTAAACTCACATTGGGTAAATCAATGGCTATCCTGGCTGGATTATCGATGGTGAAGTTAACCGGTTCCTCTTGTAGGGCCTCGGAAAATTGTAAGCTGAGCTGCACTTTATCGCCGGGTAGGGCTGAATAGCTAATATCATTCAGAGTTACTTCTGCCCAAGCTGTCCCGCTGAAGAACAAAATGCCGACGCAGAACAAAGCCATTGACTTTGCAGTTGCGCCTATTAGTGTATTTAACTTCTCACAAAGCATCTTGATTGTTTTTGTTTCAATCATTTTATTGCCACCCCATAACATATTATTCTTCAACTAGCACGATTGCGGCCTGACGTTCATCCCATCGACCTTGGCTATCCTGAACGATTTCACGTAACTCGACTCTGTCTTCAAATATATTGATAACTTTGCCGATATTACGCCCCATGTAGTTACCTACTTTAATTCGATGCACCGTATTCGCGGGATCACTTATAATGACCCAGTTTTCGTCCGCATTCTCTAACGTCCCAACCATTCTCAAACTATCGAGTTCAAACTGCTCCAATTCTTCACGGTTACGTTCTTTTATTTCTCGCTCCATTTCCTTGGTCAACCCTACATTTTTTTCACCAGTAGCTAACTCTTCTATTTGTCTTTTCTGATAAAAAGGTTCAAAAGGATCGCGTGTGTTCTCATTAGCTGACATATAAGCATAAGCTTCGTAAGGCTTAACTTCTGGAAGAGGTTGAATCCTGCCTCCGGGACGTTGCAAAACTTCCTGTGTCCACTGTTCCAAATCACTAATATCCCTGGAAACGCATCCTCCCAAAACAAGCGCCATTAGCAACGCAAGCAGAAGCTTTAATTGATATCTAACTTGTATATTTCCCATCTCCCTATCCCTCTTCCTCAATGGCACGATAAGTTTTGGCCGTCGCAGACATCGATAACTCATTAGGTGTTGGACCCTTTACAATTTTTATATCATGGGTGGTAACAATTCTTGGTAATGCGGCGAGCCCACTGACAAATTCACCCATTTGATGATAGCTACCCTTGATTTTAATGCTGATGGGTAGTTCCGCATAAAATTCAGTAGGAATCTCCGGTTTCGGTTGAAACAATTCAAATTCCAATCCCGCAGAAAGACCTGTTTGAGATATATCTACCAATAAGCCCGCCACCTCGGTTTTATCAGGCAGTTGCCTCAACATATCGCCAAAAGACTGCTCCATCTCTTTCATCTGCTCACGCAGAGGCAACAGATTGGCTACTTTCTTTTGCTTTCCTTCAAAGGTGGTTTTATGTTCTTGCTCTTTGGCCTCTATGACGGTTAGCTCTTCCATTTGCACACTCCAGTCAAATTTCCACCCAGCCACTATTAACCCTGCACAGAGCAAAGCTGCCGCAGCCAGCTGAATCGGCAAAGGCCAGGCGCCTGGATTATTCTGATCCAGGTTTTTCAGATCATCAATAAAACTCATATATCTTCTTCCTCGCCCGTTTTTGGAATGACCTGATTAAAGCGCATTTTAAAACTGCTTATGCGCACATCGTTTGCATTTGTTACCTGGATGATATCTAGCTGCGGGGATTGCAACCAAAGCGAAGACTCGAGTTTTCGCATAAATGAGGAAACACGGGCGTTTGATTGTGCCTCGCCGTCAATAGTAATCGATCGTCCATTCTGAGATATGTTCTTAACGCTTACACCCTCAGGCAAACTTCTAACCAGTTCATCAAAAAACCGGACAATCAAAGGTCGGTTACCCTGGAGTTGTTCGATTGCTCTCATACGCGCCAGCAACTTCTGTTTTTCGTTCTCGAGTTGTTTAATTTCTTCTATTTTTTTGTCTAAAAAAGAAATCTGTCCTACCATAAAAGTGTTGCGACCTTGCTGGGCTTCTATCTTTTGTGAATAGTAGAGATGTACCAATATCACTACAACTGCCGCCAGTGCTGCGCCAAAACCCATCAACATTCCAAATTCTTTTTGTTTCTCCTTGCGTAGTGCTTCGCGCCAGGGTAATAAATTAATCTTCGCCATTACTCAACTCCTCGCAAAGCTAAACCACACGATATCATCAACGCTGGGGCATCATTCGCCAGGATTTGAGCAGGCACTTTGGAGGCCAGTGACATATTCGCAAAAGGATTAGCAATAATAGTAGGTATCCCTATTTTTGATTCTACCAACTCAGCAATACCTTCTGTAGAAGAGCAACCACCCGCCAAAATCAAATGATCAATATTTGTAATTGAACTGGATGAATAGAAAAACTGCTGAGC
>JBLIML010000002.1:0-94939 GCA_047638675.1 Planctomycetota bacterium
TTCCTGTTGTTCCAGCTTAAGTATTAATACAGCAGGCAAAAATGTTGCCAGTGGTACAGTTGGAACTAATACGGGTGTTATCACCGTTGTTGGCGCAGGTTTCCCTTCTGGAACCTCCGTAAATATTGTACTAACACCTGTACTTGATACAAGCAGCGGTGTGTTGGTCTGGACGTGTACAGGTACGCCAGCCAAGTTTCTGCCTGCCTCATGTAGATAATTAAGTATCGTTTGAAGCAACACTCGTAGTATTTATGAAATATGTGCCCCACATGGTTTGTGGGGCATTTTTTTTTGTAGCGTAAATGGGAGGTAAGTGCGAGTGCGCAATAAGAATTGCTTTTTGCTACTCCTGGCTTTATGCCTCTGTGTTTGGTCTTACTATCCCGGTTTAAGTGGTCTTTTTGTCTTTGATGATTTCGGTAGCGTTTATAAAAATGACTTGTTGAAAATCGAGCATTTTAGCGTCGAAGAGTTGTGGCAGGCTTCCCTGAGCCATAGCAGTGGTCCCCTCAAGCGTCCCATATCCATGATTAGTTTTGCAGTCAATCATGTGCTTACCGGGATGAACCCCTGGTGGATGAAGTTAACGAATCTGGGGATCCATCTTGTAAATGGCTTACTCGTGTTTCTGGTGCTCAGGCGACTGTTCAGTCGCTTATCTCTGCCTGAACAAAAATATCCCTTGTTGTTGCCCTCTATTATCAGCGTTGTTTGGTTGATACATCCCATTAATGTCACCGCTGTGAGTTACATCGTACAAAGGATGACGTTATTATCCGCCAGCTTTGTGTTACTAGCGCTGTATTGCTATTTGAAGTTAAGGGAGAGGAAATTACCTGCCTGGAGAGCCTATGTAGTCAGTTTATCGCTATTTGTGTTCTGGTTATTCGGCATGCTGAGCAAAGAGACGGCGATATTGTTGAGTATCTATATTTTCAGCATTGAATGGTGTGTGTATGGTTTTCAGCTTCAATCAACGCGGGAAAAAAAACATCTAAGGATAGTTTGGGCATTGATAGCGGCACCGTGGGTGGTGGCGTTGGTTTACATAGCCTATGAGCCATCGATTATTCTTGCCGGTTATGCCTATCGGGAATTTACCCTTACAGAACGGCTACTCACTGAATCTCGGATAGTCGTTGAATACCTGAGGCTGATCATTATCCCCGACGTAAGGCACATGGGCTTGTATCATGATGATGTCATCATCTCGAGGTCACTTCTTTCTCCAGTCTCAACCTTACTGTCGATGCTCTTTATCATTGGCTTGTTGATTTCAGCGATACGCCTCAGGAAGAAATACCCGCTATACAGCCTGGGGATAATCTGGTTTTTTGGTGGACATGTACTGGAATCGTCGATATATCCACTGGAGTTAGTGTTTTTACATCGTAACTATTTACCCTCAATTGGTGTTCTATTGGCGCTCTCAGAAGTGGGCATTGTTCTTATGCAACACTATAGAACGCTTGTGATAACGATGGTTTGTATTGTTGTATTGGGTTTTTCTATTTGTACTCGTTCCCTTGCATATCAATGGTCGGGGGATTCGAGAATGTTACTTATCGAGGCTATAAATAGTCCCAATTCGCTTAGGGCTAACTATATGGCTGGGCAGGTATATTATTCTTATGCTGTGGCTAGTGGGTCGAGTACGGAACGAATCCAATATAGAAACGAAGCTGATAAGTATTTCAGGCATATTCGCGAATTGAATTCGAAAGATTTTACCGGTGAATTAGCTATGCTGGAAATGCATTTACGTTTTGGAGAGTCTGCTTCCGAATTATCAATTGCCGAACTGGCTGAGGGGCTTACTACAGCAAAGATAAGACCAGGGACAATTCATGCGCTGGGATCAATTGGGAAGTGTTTAATTAACGAAGGATGTATCTTGCAAACGGGTTACTTTCAGAGTTTGATGGAGGCAATATTGAATAATTCAGGTCTATCGGCTCCACAAAAAGCAAATATAATTGGTAATTATTCGATATATATTTTCGAGCATGAGAATAACCGAGTGAAAGCAATTAATATTGTTCAACAAGCCATTAGTGATGAACCGTCTATATTAAAACTCTATGAGTTGTTAATTTATTATTATGGTGAAAATGGGGATATTGAAGAATTGAAACGAACACTCGATAATTTAGAGCGTAAAGACATTTTTGGGGAATATACAAAGTATTTAAGAGAGATTAAAGAAGAGATCGACATATCAGATGATTTTCCCCGCAGTCCCCAGGAGCGTTAAATATTGCATTGAAAACGAAGTTATTATGAACCATGATTTTATTCGTGCCGAATTCGAAGCTGATTAAGGAAAAATCCATCACGTTTGGCAGAATAAATTATCTTGTTTTACCAGGAAGGTATGGCAGAGGTAGTATAATCAAGGCAAAAATACGTAAAAAGATCCTGACCAGATTCTACTACTATGTCCGTTTTCCGATTTATCTGGAGTCTTTTAATATAAATGACTAAAAATATAAGCATTATTCTTCCCGCGAAAAACGAATCGGCCAGCCTCGTAGGCTTATTGCAAATACTCAAGCAGGAAATGCCTGAGGCTGAGATTATTGTAGTTAACGATGGTTCCACTGACAATACAGAACAAGTATGTTCTGAGGCAGGGGTTCGTGTTGTAAGTCATCCCTACTCAATGGGAAATGGTGCCTCAATTAAGTCTGGTGCACGGGTGGCGAAAGGTGATGTATTCGTATTTATGGATGCTGATGGTCAACACCGGCCTGAAGATATTAAACCTTTGTTGAACATGCTTAAAGACGAATATGTCATGGTAGTCGGTGAGCGATCAAAAGTCTCACAGGCAAGTCTTGTACGCAGCCTTGGCAATAGTTTCTACAATAAGTTCGCAAGTTGGGTAACCGGACAACGAATTGGTGATTTGACATCGGGTTTTCGTGCTGTCAGGGCAAAAAAGTTCAAAGAGTTTCTATATTTGCTGCCTAATGGTTTTTCCTATCCAACCACGATCACCATGGCCTTTTTCAGGGCAGGTTATGCAGTTGGTTATCTTCCAATCATTGCCGATCAACGCATTGGCAAGAGCCATATTGATCCTTTAAGAGATGGCCTTCGGTTTTTGTTAATAATTTTTAAAATCGGAACTTTGTATTCACCCTTAAAAATATTTATACCTTTTGCATTACTTCACTTTATGACAGGTCTAAGTTACTACGCATATACTTTTATTGCCTTGCATCGTTTTACCAACATGAGTGCCGTGTTATTTATTGCATCCGTCACCATTTTTTTGATGGGCTTGATTTCTGAGCAGATCACTATGTTGATCTATCAGAAAAAAGACCAGTAATGAGGGTGCTAATAGATATTGGTCATCCCGCCCATGTGCATTTTTTTAAACAACCGATGCGCTTACTGAAAGAACATGGGCATGAAATTCTAGTTACAAGTCGAGTTAAGGAAATAGCGGTTGAGTTACTCGATGAGCTGTGTATAGAACATAAAATATTGTCCACAATGGATAAAGGTGGATCCGTAGCATTGCTCAAGGAATTGATTGTGCGTGATGCCCGGCTTTACCGGGAGGCCAGGAAGTTTAAGCCTGATGTCATGGCGGAAATTGGTGGGATATTTGTTGCCCACGTTGGCCAACTCACCGGCATACCCTCACTTGCGTTTTACGACACTGAAAATGCCAAACTGCAAAACGCACTCACCTATCCATTTGCTTCCTGCGTAATTGCACCATCATGTTATCAGAGTTGGTTGCCGGCGAAGCGACATATCCGCTATCCGGGCTATCATGAATTGTCTTATTTACACCCTGACTATTTCACGCCGGATAGAACGATTGCATTGACCAACGGTTTATCTGATCAAGGCGATACGTTCCTGTTAAGAACGGTTTCGTGGCAAGCTAACCATGATATTGGTGAAAATGCATGGAGTAGCGAACTGCTTGAGCAATTAGTTTCCCGCTTATCTGAGCATGGTAAGGTACTCATCTCGTCGGAGGCTGTCCTTCCGGAGAAATTGAGGCAATATGCGTATAAAGGAATTCCTTCACAAATACATCACGTGATGGCTTTTTGCCGTGGTTATATTGGTGAGAGTGCGACAATGGCTTCTGAATGTGCGGTGCTGGGTATTCCAGCGGTGTATGCGGCTGAAACAGGCCGTGGCTATACCGATGAACAAGAACAGAAATACGGTCTGGTGAAAAATGTTCGAGAATTAAACTGGGCCAATATTAAATCAGCAAGCGACTGGCTGCTCAGTATGAACAAAGAAAAAATGTCATTGGCCAGAGAAAACTTGCTGAAAAGTACATGCGATGTCGCAAAGTTTATAGCGGAATGTATTGAAACGTTTCCAGAGCCCCTTAAGAAATATCAACAGGAAAACAGTGCATAGAAATGTGTGGCATTGCGGGCTGGTTTTCACCAGGAATTGTCAAGCAGGAATGCGAATCGGAACTGCAGAGCATGATAAATGCAATTTCATATCGTGGTCCGGATGGCCAGGGCAGCTTAGTCACCGAGCATGCAGCACTGGGTCACGCGCGCCTTTCCATCATTGATTTGAATACGGGTAGGCAACCCATGTCCCTGGGTGACAAGTATCACATCATCTTCAATGGCGAGATTTATAATTATCAAGAACTCCGTGCAGGCTTGATCGAGAAAGGTCATAAATTCCACACGAAATCTGATACCGAAGTGATCCTGGCTCTTTATGCCGAACACGGTAGTGAAGCCTTCAGCCGTCTAAGGGGGATGTTTGCCCTGGCCATTTGGGATAGGATAAATCAGCGTGGAATTCTGGCCAGGGACACCATCGGTATCAAGCCATTATTCTATGAGCACCTTACAGATGGCGAACTTGTTTTCGGCTCTGAGGCGAAGGCGATTCTCGCAAGAAAGGGTAAAATTCAAAGAGCACTTGATGAGAATGCATTGCATCTACTCATGAATTTCCGTTATCTGCCTGGGGATAAAAGTCTATTCAGGGGTATTCGTCAGCTTGAGCCGGGAACGATTATGCAATGGATGGTGAATGAACCCATAAAGAAACTAACTTATGAATTTCGACCGGAGTCTCAAGGAACTTCGGTTTTTGATGAACTTGAACGCTCATGTCAAATACATTTGACCTCGGATGTAGAAGTAGGCACCTATCTTTCTGGTGGCATAGATTCGGCCAGTATTACCGCCTTTGCTGCTCGCCATACAGCTCAAAAACTCAAAACATTCACACTGAATATTGGCGATGACCCAGACGAAGCGAAGAATGCAGCACGTAGCGCCGAGCTTTTACAGGTAGGGAATATTCAGGGAGACGTCAGGCCGGAGCTTGATAGGCAATTATTGGATCTTGTCTGGCACCTTGAAGTGCCTAAGGTGAATGCCTTACAAATAAGTTATCTGGCGAAACTAGCATCGGAGAATATAAAAGTTGTCCTGTCTGGTCTCGGCGGTGATGAATTATTCCTGGGATATAATGCTCATAAGATTATACATCAGGCTAATCTGGTTGATTCCGTTGTGCCGAGGATGCTGTCTCGAATTATCTCGACTATTGTACATGGTGGTATCGGACATGTCGGCTTGCCTTTTTGGTCTGAACCCGAACGAGCCTCTTTAATGCTCGGATCATTAGGAGACTGGCCACGTGTGTACGGTTTGTTAAGAAATGTCTGGGATAGCCCAAAATTACGACAGCAGATCTATGGGCCAAGATTGCTGGATATTGAACTCGATGATGCCTTTGAGCATATTCGTCAGGGCTGGACAGGAAATGCCGATCCAGTAACAGCCGTCGCAGACTTTGAATGGCGCAACAAAATGGTCAATGACCTGCTCTGGCAGGAAGACCGTTGTAGTATGGCTGTTGGCCTGGAAGTTAGAGTGCCGTTTCTTGACCCGGCTCTAAAAAATGCTGTACAAAAAATGTCTCGACGACAGCTCATGCCAGGTGGCCGATTAAAAGGATATATGCAGGCAATGCTCAAAGAATTGTTGCCAAAGGAAATATTGAGCCGACCAAAAAGTGGGTTTCAAGTTGATGCGGCGACTTTTTTCAACACACGACTAAAATCTCTTGCCGATTACTGGTTAAGCCCTGTCAGGGTAAGAGAAATGCAAATATTCAATCCTGATTTTGTTAAAACGGTTCGCTTATACCCATCAGGGAAAGCAGTGCGTTGGCATTATTTTATGCTGTATTTGATGATAATGACGCATCAGTGGGTGTATATGTTTGAGCAGGGTAATCAGCCATGACAAAACAGGAAATCGAAGAAGTTTCTCAGGCTGTTTTTCGATGGAGCCGCAAGCAGCAATATCGAGGTTACAATAAGCACGATGGTCTCAACAGTCCAATACTTGATATGGTCCTGGGTTGGGGAAAATGGCCGCGCATGATTGCCATCCAGGCTGTTATGCGTTTTCCTTTCAACTTGCGACCTCTGCTGTTGACACCAAGAGTTTATAATCCCAAAGGCCTGGCTTTATTTGCCCAGGGATTAATGGATCGTTATCAGGCGACAGGTCAACAAAGCTATTTGGATGAAGCCATAGAACTGCTTGAAATTTTAAAGGATATTACCTCACCCGGTGTTTGGCACGGAATTGCCTGGGGATATCAATATCCGTGGCAGGATCCGGGTTTCTTTGCTCCCAGGGCAACGCCTAATGCCGTCGTAACCTCATTTGTCTGTGAAGCGTTTCTCGATGCTTACAGAATAACGAATGATCGGCAATACCTCGAGACTGTTGGCAGTTCGATAAGCTTTTTCATGAATGATCTGACAATTTTAAAGGACACAGAGGAAGAATTCTGTCTCGCTTATATGCCTGTGCCGATGACTATGCGAGTGATGGATGTGAGTATTTTAATAGGCACTGTTATCGCTCAGTATGCCGAAATAACAGACAATGAAGATCTGAGAAAAATAGCAAAACGATTGGTGAACTACGTTATTAATCGGCAAACGGATTATTACGCCTGGTTTTATACGGATCCCTCTGGAGACTCGCATATAACTCATGACAACTATCACACTGGTTTTATCCTCGATGCTTTGTGGCGATACATGCAGTCGACCGGAGACGAAACATGGAAAGCAAACTACAATAATGGCTTGAATTATTACGCAGTTAACCTTTTTAATTCTGAAGGTGCTCCACGATGGATGCACGATGTCGAATACCCGCATGATATACACGGGGCGGCACAGGGAATACTGACCTTCTCAAGACATTCAGATGAGTACCCGGGTCTTGCCAAAAAAATCACTGATTGGGCTATCAATAACATGTACCATCCCTCGGGCCGATTTTATTATCAACAGCGAAGATTCTTCACCATAAAATTTACCTTATTGCGTTGGTGTAATGGCTGGATGAGTCGTGCACTTTCCAGTTATTTGCTGCATGAAGAACAGGTGAGGCAATGAAAAAGTTAGAAGACCATCAAATACAAGCTGAAGCAGGTTTAACTGATAGTATTCGTGATTTTTGGAGCAGGAACGTCAATGCTGAACGATTGATGGGGCAAACTATCACATCATCCATGCGAGGTGAAAGTGATTATTTCAAAGATCTAGCAGAACAAAGGTATCGATCACATCGTCACCTGCTTCCCTGGATTCACAGTATGGATACGGGAAAATCTGTTCTTGAAATTGGTTGTGGCGTTGGTTTAGACAGTTATGAAATCGCGCGTCGCGGATTGATGGTGACAGCTGTCGATCTGACGGATGTGGCAATTCAAACTGCTCGAAAACGCTTTCAAGATAATGGTCTTGAAGGAGAGTTCAGAACTGCGAACGCAGAAAAATTACCATTTCCAGATAATCACTTTGATTATGTCTATTCCTTTGGCGTTTTGCATCATGCTGCTGATACACAACAATGTATCCGCGAGGCATTCAGGGTAGTTAAACCGGGTGGAGCTGCAATGGTTATGTTATATCACCGCCATTCTCTCAATGAGCTTGTTCATCGAATACTCAGAGTACCTTTTGAAGAAAGAGATGAATTATGCCCAGTTGTAAGGCGATATACACGTGAGGAAATTCGAGATTTATTTAGTCAGTTTTCTACCGTTGATATCCATGTAGATTATCTTTATGGCGAGGGGTACGGCACATTGTTTCGTTTAACCCCGGTGTGGTTTTACAATTTTCTTTCCAAATATATTGGCTGGCATCTGATGATTCGGGCCACCAAATAGGAAAAAATTGTTGGTGTCTATATTAAAAAGGAGACTTGCCGTTGCCTGATCCAGTTTTTCCAGGGAAAGCAGGACTTTATTTATCGATGATGCACTATGGTCTGTTCCATAATCGGGATTTTGCACGAGAGCATCATGCTTTCTTTGAGAAAATGACATCCTATCTGGGAGGGTTCGAATCGCGCAGAGTTCTGGATGTTGGATGTGGCAAGTCTTTTTGGTTAACCTTACTGCTCGCGAATCACGGCGCAAAGGTAACGGGTATCGACACTGAAGTCGTAAAGCCTGGATTCAGTAAAGATAAATATCTGGAGTTAGCGAAGAAAAACGGATATGAACGAGCTACAAGAACTTTTATTTGGGATCAGGTTTTTGCAAAATCATACTATAAAGAATTGGAAAATTTAAATAAAACTCCGCTCGACTTCGAAAAGGTAGATCTTAAGGCAATGAGCGGAGTCGATCTTGATTTCCCGGATAATACCTTTGATATTGTAGTTTCTCACGAAGTGTTTGAGCATATTGCCGATGTCTCCTCTACTTTGAAAGGTTTGCAGCGTGTAATGAAACCGCAGGGGAAAACCTATATCTATATTCATAATTTTACGAGTTTGTCGGGTGGCCATCATATTGCCTGGAAATATCCCGATGCAGAGCCATCACGAAAGGTACCACCATGGGATCATCTACGGGAAAATAAATATTCGGATATTCCCTCCTGGCTAAACCGTTTGCGTGAACACGAGTATAGAACCGAGTTTGAGAAATATTTTGAAATAATTGATTGGTTACCAACTGACAGAGAGGGTGAAACTCTATTGACCGATCGTATAGCGAAGGAATTATCCGATTATTCGGAGGATGAATTACTCACCAAGGGATTTACAGTTGTTGCTGTTCCAAAGAAGTAATCGATTGAGGATTAAATAATCGCATGAAACAGGTACTGGAAAACTTTAAGACAGGTGAATGCACAGTGGAAGACGTGCCGTCTCCGATAGTCAGAGATCAGTTTGTACTGGTTAAGAATCATTATTCATTAATAAGTACAGGTACAGAAGGCAGTACTGTAAATCTTGGCAAGAAAAATTTGATAGGGAAAGCCCTGGCACGACCTGAACAGGCGATGAAAGTAATACAGGTTGCCAAAACGCAGGGTCTACTCGTAGCTTACAATGCTGCTATGCGCAGTCTCGAAATGCCAATTGTGCTGGGCTATTGTACCGCTGGTGAGGTAATAGCCCTGGGTCAGGGTGTAAGCCACCTCAAAATAGGTGATCGTGTCGCATGCGGGGGTGCGGGTTTCGCCAATCATGCGGAGATAGTTTGTGTTCCGAAGAACTTGTGTTCTCCAATGCCATCAAATGTCGAAATGCGCCACGCTGCTTTTACTACATTAGGATCAATTGCCTTACAGAGTATTAGAGTTGCCAACGTACGCCTGGGTGAATGTGTTGTTGTAATTGGTCTAGGACTTGTGGGATTAATGGTAGTTCAGCTACTGCGAGCAGCGGGGTGTCGTGTGTTTGGGGTTGATATCAATGCTGATCGTGTTGCGTTTGTAAAAAATAAAGGTTACGGAGATGCGGATATCAGCACGGCATCGAATCTGAGAGAAAGAGTGAGTGTATTTTGTAACGGCGAAGGAGCGGATGCAGTTATTATTACGGCTGCAACGGAAGACAATGGACCTGTGGTACTGGCAGGGGAACTGGCAAGACGTAAAGGTCGTGTTGTTGCGGTGGGTAGAACCAGGATGGATGCACCTCGTGATACTTACTTGTTTAAAGAACTGGAATTGTGTACTTCAATGGCATATGGGCCGGGGACGGGTGATCCTTCCTATGAACTGGAGGGTCAGGATTATCCTTATGCTTACGTTCGTTGGTCAGAAGGCAGGAACATGGCAGGTGTCTTGAATCTGATTGCAGATGGATCATTACAACTGGAAGATTTAGTTACTCATGAATTTGATATAGATGATGCCGACCAGGCTTTCGCACTGATTACGGGCAAGACTGGTCAGAGGAGTACAGCGGTATTGTTGAAATACCCTGTCAAAACACCCGCTCAGGAAACAAACAAACAAATCACCCTCGTCAACAATATGCCGGCCAGAGAAGGAATAATCCGTTGTGGCGTTATTGGCGCGGGTAGCTTTGCTACAAATGAGTTTTTGCCTTTACTCGTAAAACAGGGAAATATTGAACTACGTTCTATAGCATCCGCGACAGGTGTTAGAGCTCATGCATTGGGGAAGAAATATGGGTTTTCAACATGTTCTTCCGATGCCATGTCAATTATTGAGGATGAAAGTATAGACTGTGTTTTTATTCTTACTCGTCATGATACACATGCAAATTTGTCTGCTGCTGCTTTACGTGCTGGGAAACATGTATTTGTTGAAAAACCATTGTCATTAAATATCGAAGAATTAAAGGATGTAGAAGTGGCATTAGAGGAAAGTGCGGGTCTATTAATGGTAGGGTTCAATCGTCGCTATGCTCCTTTGGCCGGTCAGATGAAAAAATACTTTGGACAGCGCGCCCAACCGGCATCTATTGTCTATAGAGTCAATGTCGGCCATCGGCCCGCAGAGCATTGGCTGCATCATCCAGAACAAGGTGGCGGTGTAGTATTGGGCGAAGCATGCCATCACATTGATTTTTGTAACTGGATGATTGGGAAGGCCCCTGTTGAAATAATAGCAAATAAACTTGAAAGTAATTGTGGCGGTTTTATAGCGGAAGACAATGTTCATGTGACAATACGGTATACGGACGGTTCAATTGCTCATGTCGCATATTTGTCAAATGGAAGTAAGGCATATAATACTGAGAGAGTTGAGTTTTTTTGCGACAATAAAGTAGCAACATTAACAGATTTTAAAAAACTGGAAATGGCAAAAGGTATGACCACAAAAACCAGACGTATTTGGATTGGTAATGGGAAAGGTCACGCCGAACAAATTGGTTGCTTTTTTGACGTCATTCGGGGGGGTACTGAAAATAGTATCGACAGCGCCAGTTATATTAGTTCTATGAAAACTGTTATTGAAGTAGACAGTCTTATTTAAAACGACTAAATATTATAAGCATCTTCGCTCATGAAAAAGAAAAGGAAATTGCTTATTATTGCAAATGTGACAAATGTTCACACGCATAAGTTTATCGAAGAATTCAAAAACAGGAATTGGGACTTGAAGATTATTTCCATCCAGCCCCCAAACATTGAAAATGTTGAAAAGTTTAAAACCCTGATAATCAGCTTGCCTACCTATAAGATATACAGGATGCTTATAAAATTACCTTTCTTTAAATATAGTGAATACCACAATATCAATAGCGGGGTGAAACTGTATGAGCCGTACTCAATTACGGCGATGTTCACCTATCTATATTTGTTAATATTCATCAAGCGCTATGTAAAAGAGTTTGGGCCGGATGGTATTTTCACTATTTATCTGACTATGAATGGTTTTTTAGCGGCATTGAGTGGAAACAAAAATATTATCAGTTCAGCCGCTGGTATCGATGTCTCAATACATAAGAAATTGTCTGTAAAATATTGGCTTAACCATCCATCTGTTCTTCGTTATGCAGTAAATAGAGCTCATAAGATAATTAGCTTCGACAGAAAAACATTTGAACCGATATTTATTAAAAAGAAATGTGGTTTGAGCAATGCAATGTGGCTGAATCACTGGGGGATCAATACGGAGAATTTTAAGCCACGTGGGAAAGATTTAGTAGAAAACGAAGGTATATGTAGATTTATCTGTTCAAGACCATACCGTTCTGAGTTTGATTTTGAAAGAATACTACTGGCTCTAAAAAAATTCCATGATATTAACGCCAACATAGAATTCATTATTGCTACCGGGGCAAGGAGTAACAGTAACAAACGAGGTCTTGAAAAAGTTTTATCTAAAGTTAATTGTCTGGGCGCCAGTTTCATAACCATCCTTGATCATATTGACTATGGAGAGTTACCGTCATTAATCAGTAGTTGTGATATATATATCGATCCAATTAACGTAGAAAAGTATCCACAAACTGCAGCCTGGGGTGTTTCAGGATCACTGCTTGAAGCCATGTCGTGTGGATTAATTCCTGTAATAAGTCAAAGACCAAGTATAGACTGGATATTACCTGAAGAAGCGCAACCATTTCGATATGAAGGCGACTATGAATCTCTATATGTGGCTATTGTAAATGCCTATAATAGCAGAACAGACTATGCGTTAAGAATGAAAATGCGTAAAGTAATTTTAGAGAAAGCCAATTGGGACAAAAACATATCCTTGATTGAAAAAGAATTTAACGTCTGAATTTTTATTGTAATTTTTGATGAAAAAAAATCTTCTTTTGTGTGTGGCTACTGAAAAAGGTTTGGCCGTACTAACGGCTGTACATCAGGCCAACATGGTTGCCGATATTTACATTTGTTCATATCAGGAAAGTAGCGTCAGTGAAAGTTTCAATCAGGATATTCTTGATTATGCCGCACAACATGAATTGGGCGTATTAGACTGGAAAGATATAAAAAGAAAGTCGAGTTCTTTGATAGAAGATAAGGGGATTTGGTCAATAATATGCGTTGGATGGAAGTATTTGATTCCAAGCGGAATTATGACGCAGGTTAATGGCCGGGTTTTAGTGACACACGACTCTTTACTACCGCGTTATCGAGGCTATGCGCCCTTACCTACAGCATTAATAAACGGAGATAAAACAGTTGGAGTAAGTGTAATTATTGCAAATGACGAAGTGGACGCAGGAGATATACTTTATCAAAAAGAAGTTTCAGTTGGTGCGAATGACACAATTAATGATCTGATAAAAAAACTGCTACCTTTCTTTTCTGAAGGGATTGTTACGTCTTTAGAAAAAATTATGGGCGATAATCCAGAAAGAAGAGCACAAAATCATGAAATGGCAACATACAGTATTTGGCGAAATGAGGCTGATTTGATTATAGACTGGAACCAGTCGGCCGATACAGTAGAGCGCACAATTCGTGCTCTCGGACCTCCATACATGGGGGCGAGAACAAGGCTGGATGATGACATCGTCATAATTCAAAAGGCAAAAGTAGTACCTGAGCTAAAATTTGAAATTAGACAGGTTGGAAAAATATGGAAGTTAAGTCAAAAAGGCGAACCGGTAGTTATTTGTGGTAAAGGGATGCTCCTGATTACCGGCGCCGAGATTAATAAAAAATCACTAATACCTTTGACTAAAGTGAGACAGATGTTCCATTAATGAAAACAATTCGCGTAATTCAGTGCATCAATGATTAGAATTACAGTCTATGAAAACTCCGAATTCTATCCCATTCAATATTCCCTATCTCTGTGGAGATGAAAATGCGGCAATTCAAAGTGCATTAGAGTCAAGAGCGCATTGTGGTAATTTTGCGTACTCACAAAAATGTATCGAATTACTAATAGATCGTTATAAGTTTTCCTCAGTATTTTTAACACCTTCCTGTACATCTGCTCTGGAGATGGGGGCTATTCTTTGTGATCTAAAACCGGGCGATGAAGTGATAATGCCCTCGTATACTTTTAGTTCTACCGCCAATGCGGTTGTATTACGTGGAGCAAAACCGGTGTTTTGTGATGTGACATCGTCGACAATGAATATTGACGTAGATCTTATTGAAGGATTAATCACGGGTAAAACTAAAATGATATTGCCAATAGATTATGCTGGCATACCCTGTGACATTGAAGCAATCAATGCTATCGCCGGGAAACATAACTTACTTGTAATGCAAGACGCAGCTCAGTCAATTCATTCGTATCATTTAAATGGAAACGCTTGTGGATCAGAAGCTGCATTGGCAGCATTCAGTTTTCATGAATCGAAAAATATTGGCTGCGGAGAAGGAGGTGCCTTGATAGTCAATTCAAAGGAATTGATAGAAAGAGCCAATATCCTGCAAGAAAAGGGCACTGATAGACATAAAGTACTTGCTGGGATGAAAAATAAATACAGTTGGGTGGATGTTGGTTCAAGTTTTTTACTATCAGATATACTTGCCGCCATGTTGTACGTTCAACTCAATCATACGGAAGAGATAGTTAACAAAAGAAAGAAAATTGTAGATGCATATAAAAGTATTTTTTCAAAATATGAGAAAGCAGCTTGCCTCCAATTACCAAGTCCACCCACAGGTTTAAAGCTAAATTACCATGCGTATTTTGTTATTTTCGACACTGAGGAAAATCGAACTCTATTTTTGGCAGGTTTGCGAGAAAAAAACATACATGCATATATAGGTTATGTGCCTTTACATTCCTCTCCATATGGAAAACAGTTGGGCTATGAAAAACAGGACGTGCCACTAACTGAAGAACTTTCCGGACGTATTGTGAGGCTACCAATGTATCCCGATTTGGCGGAAGAAAACACTTTGAATTATTGTATAGATAATATTGGATTGACCCTGGAAACGATATACGGAAGTTATTGATAATGGTGATTTCATGAATATGGAAGTTAGGGTAGAAAACCTGCGCAAAGATTTATCCAGGCAATTACGATACGATGAAAATTCTCCAAATATGGATTTCCTTATCTCCTGGCTAGTTGACTATAACCCTTATACGTCAACCACAGAAATTGTAGATTGGTTGACAAAATTAAATTCTTTGCAGTACTTTGATGTTAAACAAATACCAATTCCGGAATTACGGGATTGGGCTCAAGATCGGAACACTGGCAACATTGTCCACAAGTCCGGTCAATTCTTCAGCATAAAAGGAATTTCAATTAATATAGATATCGGGCCTGTTAAAAAATGGTGTCACCCGATAATAGATCAGCCTGAAGTTGGGATTCTTGGATTAATAGCTAAAAAAATAGGTGGAATACTCTATTTTTTAGTTCAGGCAAAAGCAGAATCAGGAAACATTAACACTTTTCAATTGTCACCTTCAGTGCAAGCAACATATAGCAATTACACACAAGTTCATGGTGGTAAAAAAGTACCTTATATAGAGTATTTTTTAGATAATAGTAATTCCACAATACTAGTGGATCAACTCCAATCCGAACAAGGAGGAAGATTTTATAAGAAGCGAAACAGAAACATGGTAGTTCTGTTAGATAAAAATGAAGAAATCACCATGCAGGAAAATTATGTATGGGCAAGTGTTAGGCAGATAAAAGAACTACTTCTGCTAGACAATTTCGTCAATATGGATCTGAGATCTGTAATATCAACTATTTGTTACCATTCAGAGACAGCAACGGAAGGAAAAATATTCAGTTATGAGGAGTTAAAGGAGAGTATTTTTAACCACGAAATTGTATCGAAATCTCTTACCGATGAAAAATTGAAATTATTATATTCGTCAATTTGTGCCAAAACATATTTCTATACTAATGATGAAGTATTAACGATTCTTCGGAAAGCAAGGGACAAATATAAAATGGGTAGAAGAATAATTCCCTTGAATGAAGTAAGCGGATGGATACAGAACGATAACTCAATATATCATCAGACGGGAAAACATTTTTCAATTATCGGAGTGCGAACAAATGCGAATAACAGGGAGATTAATTCCTGGGACCAGCCAATTATGGAACAAAAAAATATTGGCATAACAGGAATGGTAGCTAAAGAAATAGAAGGAATCCTGCACTTCCTCATTCATTTGAAAGCAGAATGCGGGTTGCTGAATAATATTGAATGCGGACCAACTGTTCAATTATCATTATCTAATTACGATAAGTCTTCGAAAATAATTAAATTATTTACTGCACTGGATGAAAATACTATTTCTATAAATACTATTCAATCTGAAGAAGGAGGCAGGTTTTATAAATATCAGAATAGAAATATCATAATAAATAATAACGTTGATGGACTTGACAACAGTGACTTCTATTTTTGGATTTCACCGTATCAATTGAAAACGCTAATGAATCAAGGATCGTATGTGAATGTCGAATGTCGCAGCATACTATCTTTTATTTAAAAAATCGTAAGTCTAATGAAAAAAGTACGATTCGGTATAATTGGTTGCGGCAATATAACAAGAAAATTTGCTCCTGCATTTAAAGAGAGTAGTTATGCAGAGCTCATCGCCATTTCCAGCAGGAGCGCTGAGAAAGCGAAAGAGTACTCGTCATTGTTTGAATGTGAAGGCGTAGTTGGTTATGACTCTTTGTTAGAACGAAGCGATATTGATGCTGTTTACATCGCCACGCCGACAGGAACACACATGGAGTGGTGTCTTAAAGCTGCAAGAAAAGGAAAGCACATACTGTGTGAGAAGACATTGGCCGTAGATGAGCAGCAAGTCCTTAAAATACTTGAATGCTGTGAAAAAGAGAACGTCAGCATATTTGAAGGATTTGCTTATCAGTTTCATCCTCAACATGATTTACTACGAGATTTAATAGAGGACGGTAGCATTGGCAAGCCGAAATGTGTTGAAGCAAAATTTGGATTCCCTTTAATTAGTACTGATCATAGATATGACCCTTCCCTTGGTGGTGGATCATTGCTGGATGCCGGCGCGTATACCATTCACATGGCGCGTAAAGTATTTGAAAGAGAACCCATTGAAGTACACTCAACACTTGATACCGGCAGAGAACAGGTTGATATTTTTGGTGCGGCATTGTTAAATTTCGGAAAAGGACAAACCGCGCAGTTGGTATTTGGGTTTAATTATCACTATAGAAATTGTTGTTCAATATGGGGAACTGAAGGGCTCATAGAATTGGAACGGGTTTTTTCAGTTCCGGATACACACTCTGCCAGGTTAATTCATTCTAAACAGGATTACAGGAAGGAATATAATCTTGAACCATATAGTATTTATCTCGGAGAGATTGATAATTTCTGTATCAACATGGACACGAAGATTTCACAAAAAAAATGGGGTTTAGAATCACTGTTACAAATAAGAGTTCTTGACGCCGTAAGGAATTCGGCATCGTAGCTTGAAATATAGTATATGAGAAAAATAACCCAGCTAGTTATTACCGCAATACTTTTTTTATCAGGGAGTTTATATCTCTATATTAATCGTGAGCATTTATCTGTTCTAGGCAGCATAAGCGCTGGTAACTTGGCCTTATTAACATTGGTTACATTTTCTTTCTTTTGCGCTTCCGGATATACATTTAAAATACTGGTAGGTGTTTTGGAAGTAAGAATGAATTTGACAGAAACAATTGGTTTGTCGATTTTGTCAAATTTCAGTAATTATATAATGCCTGGCAGACCAGGGGCGGCATTAAAAGCTGTTTATTTAAAAACCACAAAGAGATTGGAATATTCAAAATTTACGGCCGTGTTAGCGGCAAACATGTTTCTGGCGCTATTTATGATGGGCATATCCGGAGCACTATTAATCCCAATGACGTCGGATTTAAAGGAAGGATCTGGATTACAGTTGCTATTTATTTGTATGATAATAATGATTGTTTCGGTTTTGCCATTTGTAACTAGATTGCCGAATATTACACTAGAAGGTAGAAAGGGGAATATATTACGCTCGGCTTTCGAAGGTTTTATTTTGATTAGGTCAAATAAAAAAAAGTTATTTTCGGTTTGCATGAGTTTCCTTCTCCAATTCGTCCTGGCTGCCTTTACTATTAAAATCGCCTATTCATCATTGGGTTTATCGATAACCTTGTTGTCGGCGATGCTTATTGGCGTTTTTACCGCCATCGCAAATTTATTCACTATTACTCCGAATAATATCGGTATTCAGGAATTGGTAATTGCATATCTTGTCACTATAGTAGGTCTTGATTTTGCCAATGGAATTATTGGTGCAGGATTAATGAGAATTGTGCATATCGTAATTACCCTCGCTCTCACTCCAATATTTTCTTTTTTCTTGCTGAGGCGTGCGGGTATTAGTTTAAATGCACAAAATCAGATCATTGAATAGATGGCATTTATGGAATAAGTATAGTTTGCTGGCTCAATGTTAAATAATCGTCGTTGAACTGTTATGTATACTTCAATAATTCATCTACTATTTTCAAATTGCCGGCGACGATATTTCCCGATTTAAGAAAATTGCCACCCTTGTCGATGTCAGATACCGTGCCACCGGCTTCCTGTATGAGAAGTGCTCCCGCGGCTATGTCCCATTCTCTTAATCCGAGCTCCCAGAATCCATCCAGTCGCCCACAGGCGACGTAAGCAAGATCAAGTGCGGCAGAGCCAGCACGCCGTATGCCGGCGGTGATCGGACAAAGTTTGCGAAATGTTTCAAGGTAATCTTCCAAATTGTTCATGCTGCTATATGGAAATCCCGTGCCGATTAAAGCGCCTTCAAGGCTCTTTTGTTTGCTGACGCGAATTCGACGATTATTCAGATGTGCACCCCCGCCGTTGCTCGAGGTAAATAACTCCTGTCGTAAGGGATCGTATACAACTGCCTGGTCCAGGGCACCCTTGTGCAGTAAAGCGATGGAGACAGAAAATTGAGGAAAGCCGTGTAAAAAATTGGTTGTACCGTCGAGGGGATCAATAACCCACTGATAAGTGTCATCTCCGTGCTTGCCGCTTTCCTCAGCCAAAATCCCGTGTCCGGGGTATGCTTTTCGAATGTGTTCAATAATGATTGACTCAGCCTGTCTATCGACTTCACTAACGAAATCGTTTCGACCTTTGCTGTCGATGTCCAGGCCTTCTATCCGGTCAATATATTTGACAATAAGGTCTCCAGCCGCATGAGCGGCGCGTATGCCGATATTTAGCATTGGGTGGCGCATTTATTTCTCCTGAGTGTAATCATGTTATTGTACGGGGCTCTGCTACGTCAGTGAAGCGATTACACTTAGAGAAATGCACGAACACATATCAAAAAACATAAAAGTTGTACTGGTGGGAACAACGCATCCCGGTAATATTGGTGCAACAGCCAGAGCGATGAAAACCATGGGACTCGAGCAACTGGTATTGGTCAATCCAAAGATTTATCCAGATGCGGATGCGACTGCTCGTGCCTCCGGGGCTGATGATATACTTGCGGAGGCGATCATACATCAGAGTTTTAGCGACGCCATTAGTGATTGTCATTTTGTTTTTGGAACAAGTACGCGTAACAGGAGCATTCCATGGCCTCTGTACACACCATCGGAAGCGGCGCAGCAAACAAGGAAATTGATTGCCGAAGACTCCGTCGTGGCGATAGTGTTTGGAAGGGAAAGTTCTGGACTTGCGAATGAAGAACTGGAACTTTGCAATGCTATGATCCAGATTCCAAGCAATCCGGAATTTTCATCGCTTAACATAGCGGCAGCTGTACAAATTATAAGCTACGAAATCCGTAAAAATATGTTGGAAACGGAACCAGTACTCGTAGATATACATTCAAAAACGCCCCTTGCAAGTGTCGAACAAATACAGCAGTTGTATGATCATTTACAGCAGTGCCTGGTTGACATCGGCTATTTTGATCCCGACAAGCCACGTCGACTCATGAGACGATTGAAACGTATTATTAACCGTTCGCAACTAGACGCTAATGAATACAATATAGCGCGTGGGGTGCTCACGGCGATCCAGAAGGCCGCAGAAAAAGAAAAAGATTGATATCAGATTTGATTGTTAAAGATGATATGCGACCCCTTTTCATTTGGAATGATTTCCCCCAAACGCCAGGCATCTTCGCCGAGTCTATTCAACTGTTTTATCGTCTCGTCAGCTCGGCTGGCTTCAACAATCAGGACAAGTCCGACACCACAATTAAACGTACGATACATTTCATTGCTGTCAATATTTCCGGTTTCCATTAACCAGTTAAATATAGCGGGCCACCGCCAACTCTCGCAATCAATCATCGCTGTTGTGTTGTCCGGCATAATTCGTGGCAGATTTTCCAGTAAACCCCCGCCGGTGATGTGTGCTATGGCCTTGAGACGAACATGTTTGAGTAATTCGAGTACCGGCTTGATGTAGATTCTGGTCGGTTCCAGCAATGTATCAATAAACGCTCTACCATTAAACTCATCCATTAGACTGGTGTTGGAATTAGCAAGAACCTGACGTACCAGTGAATAGCCGTTGGAATGCAGGCCGCTGGAGGCCAGACCAATAATCACGTCTCCCGGGGCCACAGTACTACCATCAATGATCTCGTCTTTTTCCACCGCGCCGACACAAAAACCGGCTAAATCATACTCACCGCTCTGGTACATTCCTGGCATTTCGGCAGTTTCTCCGCCAACAAGGGCACAGCCAGCGAGTTCACAGCCCTTCGCGATACCATCGATGACCTGTTCTGCCACATTCACATCCAGGCTTGAGCAGGCGAAGTAATCAAGGAAGAACAAGGGTTCAGCACCTTGTACGAGCAAATCGTTTACGCACATGGCGACCAGGTCGATGCCAATACTGTTATGCCGGTTCGATTCAATTGCCAGCTTGATCTTCGTGCCAACACCATCGGTACCGGATACCAGTACCGGTTGACGATAATTCAGCGATGAGAGATCAAACAAGGCACCAAAGCCACCCAGACCGCCCATCACGCCCGGACGATGTGTCGCTTTCACTCGCGACTTAATGCGTTCAATGAGCAAATTACCCTGTTCGATACTGACACCGGCATCGGCGTAACTGCTTTTATTTTTTTGATTTTCTGACATGACGGGCAATAGTATATTCTAGAACTAACGACCGCAAACCTTGACTTAATTGCTCCACTTGCATAGCGTTGTATCCATGATAAAAACGCACTCAATCTGTTTGTTTCTACTGTGTCTGCTACCGCCTGCTGCGCAGGCAATAAGAGTACCTGGTCTGTACGAAGCGGAGGTGCCGGTTGTCGATCAGTCAGAAAGAGTAAGAAACGAAGGCCTACAAACTGCCTTTAGACTAGTGCTGATAAAGTTAACAGGTGATCGGCAGGCCGCTGGGCGGACGGCTCTGCTGCCATTGCTGAAGCAGGCTCAGAATTATCTGCAACAATACCGCTATCGCCAGGTCGCTGTAACCCAGCAAACAGCGTCTGGGGAGATAGTTAACTCGATGGAAACTCGCTTATGGGTAAAATTTGACGAGAACAATCTAAACCAGGCGCTACGGGGCCTGAGTGTACCGATTTGGGGAAAGGAAAGGCCCTCGACGCTGGTGTGGATAGCAGTGGAGGACGGAGAGGGTCGAAGTTTGATTGGACTGGAAGAAGGCCCCGAGTATGTGCAGGCAATATCGCAACGTGCCGAAAAAAGGGGTATCGCCCTGATTTACCCTCTACTGGACCTGGATGACAACGCGGCATTGCGTGCCAGTGATGTATGGGGCGGATTCACACAGCCCATCTTTGACGCATCTTCGCGTTATAATGCCGATATCATACTTACCGTTACCATTGCGTCTCCTGTATCTGGTCTCTGGGAAGCTCACTGGAGTACCTATATTGACAATCAAATGGCGAACTGGACAGGTGAATCGGATCTACTGGAGGCGCTATTGGATGAAGGCATAGATAATCTGGCTGATATCCTGGCTACGCAGTTCAGCCCGACAACGTCTTCGGTGGGTATAAATCAAGTCATCTTGTCTGTGTCAGATATAAACAATGCTGAGCAATACGCAATCGTCCTGAAATATCTGTCGTCGCTAAACTCGGTATCCGACGTTGAAGTTGTGCAAGTTGAAAAGAGCAGAGTTACCTTTGTAGTAGGGGCTCATGGTGGCGAGTTGGCCGTCAGCCAGGCCATAGAATTGGGTCGTATATTGGAAGCCATTAGTAGTTATGGTGGTGATTACCGTTTGCTGCCATAAGCTAAGGTAAAGCAAACATTTAAGATGATATGCCATTCAAGAGATCGATAGAGCGATGACAGACGCGCAGAAATGGTTAACACTTACCTGCGTTTTTCTCATGGCATGGCTTCTGTATCTATTGGCTCCCGTGTTGACGCCATTTCTTCTCGGCGCACTGCTGGCTTATCTGGGTGATCCCCTGGCGGATCGTCTGGAACAGAAAAAACTTTCGCGCACCCTGTCTGTCGTTGTTGTATTTGCTCTGATGCTTTTTGCCGGTCTTCTACTCCTGTTGATTTTAGTTCCTTTGCTACAGGAGCAACTGACCTCATTGCTAAGTCGTCTGCCTCTGATTGTTCCCTGGTTACAGGAAGTTGTTATTCCCTGGCTATCGACAACACTTCATATCGAAATTGACAATGTAGATCTGGACTCACTAAAGCAGACGCTAGCGGGAAATTGGCAGGATATTGGTAACTTACTCACTGTGTTATTAGGCAAGGTGACACATTCCGGGCAACTTGTTTTCGCCTGGTTAGCCTACCTGGTTCTGGTGCCGGTGGTGACTTTCTACCTGCTCAGAGACTGGGATGTGTTAGTGGCCAATGTTCAGACATTACTTCCTCGTAATTACGAACCCATCATTAGCAAACTGACGAGAGAATGCGATAGTGTACTGGCCGAATTTCTTCGTGGGCAATTAATGCTGATGATAGCTTTGGGGGTGATGTATACGATCGGGCTATGGATGGCAGGTCTTGAATTCGCATTATTAGTGGGGATGCTGGCAGGTCTGGTGAGTTTTGTACCTTATCTCGGTGGAATTATTGGTATCGTTGTCGCCGGCGTTCTGGCTTTCATGCAATTTCACGACCTCCTTCATTTGGTCTACGTGGCAATAGTATTTGGTGTCGGACAGGCCGTAGAAGGCATGTTGTTATCGCCCATATTAGTGGGAGATCGTATCGGGCTGCATCCGGTGGCGGTGATTTTTGCTGTTATGGCGGGTGGGCAGTTATTCGGTTTCTTTGGTGTCTTGTTGGCCTTACCGGTGGCCGCAATTATTGTCGTGCTTCTACGTTTTGCGAGACAACAGTATATTGAGAGTAATTTTTATACGCCATGAACGATGAGAATGGCGCTGGCACACAAATTCCTCTGACGTTTAATAAATACGAGCAAATTGATTTTGCGCTTTACGAAGCCGGAAGAAATCACCTGGCCCTGCAACACCTGCAAAATATTATTGGCAGTAATGAACGCAAAAATGTCTACCTTTGGGGGCAGGGTGGTACCGGCAAGAGCCATTTACTACAGGCCCTTTGTAGTGAAGCCGCAAAGTCAGAACTGAAAATTGCCTACATCCCGCTGGCTGACGCAAAGCGGCTTTCCCCGGAAATGCTGAAGGGTCTTGAGTATCTGGAGTTGATCTGTCTTGATGATATTGATGCTATAGCAGGCAACAGTGAATGGGAGCTAGCTATTTTTCATTTGTATAATCAGTTACGCGACGCACAGACGCCTTTGCTTATCACCGCCCAACACAGTCCCAAAGGCATTCCAATACAACTGCCCGATCTGAAGTCACGCCTGGCATGGGATCACGTTTATCATCTTCTCCCACTCGACGAAAATACCAGCTTGAAAGCATTACAAAAGCGCGCTCAGTCGAGAGGTTTTGACTTACCGAATGAAGTTGCTGAATACCTGTTAAAACGAGTTTCTCGCGATATGCATAATCTCTTTCATTTATTGGATAAACTCGACAAGGCAAGTTTGATTGCCAAGAAAAAATTGACTATCCCTTTTGTGAAAGTCCTGTTGGACTAAAATTGTTTATTTTGCGGTATTTTTCGAAAATAATAATTGATGTTGCAGATGGATGAGGAATTAACACCGTGATACTGAACTCGATCCAGCATCCAGTAAAATAATGCACCGCTGTAAGCGAACTTAGCTCAGTGGATTTCCGTCGTTAGCAGCTTTACCAGGTAATAGACAATTTTAGGGTTTTACCCAAAGCTTCAGCTGTCTTCTCAAGCGTGGAGAGTCGAATATCTTCAGCATGGTTCTCAATTCTTGAAATGGCCGATTTTTTTGTTTTTAATTTTTTCGCTAATTCTTCTTGAGTAAAACCCGCGCTCTCCCTTGCCTGTCGTAGCATTACGCCCAGTTTCAAATCTGAATATCCCGACTCATAACTTTCCGCAAATGCGGCGTCTTTACCTTTTCTCTTCTCTACGTATTTCTTCAAATCACTCATGACGATTACCTCTTAAAATATGATCCCGTTTTCGAGCCTGAGCAAGCACAATGTCCTTTCTTGGGGTTTTCTGTGTTTTCTTCTGAAAAGCATGATTTAGAACTACCAGATGCTCCTTTTCGAGAAAACCCAATATGCGAAATATGTTATTCCCAGATTGGACCCGGATTTCCCAAAGATCATCCGTTCCAGTCATTTTTTTGAAATATTTAACGGGAATAAACTCCAATTCTTCGACAAGTGCATGACCCATGTAACTTTCCGGGATTGTTTCGAAGACAGGGTATCCAAAAACTCTTCTACTGGACAATTTCCCGATTCCGTTCGATAAAATATGATTTCCCTCACGAGTCAGAGGTTCACATATATGTGAACTCTGTCAAAGTGAGTGTTGGCAGCCAGGGTCTCGCTCAAAAGGCGTACGCAATTTGCGCATCCTTTTTTGATTGGCCTGCTCTATGGATTGCTTAGTCTCCTCTCAGCAAGCTGACCTATGATGTTAGTTTCCTGGCAACTTCCGCCAGTCGTTTGCCCTGGGCGAAACAAAGTTGTTTTTCTTCGTCAGTGATGGCCCGATCATTTTCTGCCCCGGCGAGGTGACTGGCCCCATAAGGCGTGCCTCCTGAACTCGTCGTTAGCAAGGCGGATTCGGAATAAGGTAAGCCGACAATCATCATGCCGTGATGTAGAAGCGGTAACATCATTGTCAGCAAGGTGCTTTCCTGACCACCATGTAAGCTGGCAGTGGAGGTGAAAACCGATGCGGGCTTTCCTATTAATGCACCTGATATCCACAAATCGCTGGTGGAGTCGAGGAAGAACTTCATCGCTGCTGCCATGTTGCCAAAGCGAGTTGGACTCCCCAGCGCTAAGCCGGCACATTCTTTCAGATCATCATGTTCAACGTAGGGCGGGCCAGAGTCGGGTATGTCTGCCTGCGTGGACTCACAAACCGTCGATACCGGGGCTACGGTACGAATACGTGCTGAGCAATTATCGACAGATTCAATTCCGCGAGCGATATGATTAGCCAAAGCTGCGACATTGCCATAGCGGCTATAATAAAGAACGAGTACTTCGGTCATGGTGTGTAGTCCTTACGGAGATATTGATGAAGTTCTACAGTATTTCCAGAACGTTTCCAGGTGGCCGTCCGATTCTGGCTTTACCATTGGCGAGAACTATTGGACGTTCAATTAAAACAGGGTTAGCAACCATCGCATCGATAAGCTGGTCTTCGGATAAAGTCTCATCATCCAGACCACATTCTGCGTACACTGATTCGTTTTTGCGCATCAACTCCCGTGCTTGCATACCCAATAAACCCAGAGTCAGTTTCAATTCCTCTGATGATGGGGGTGTGTTTAGATAGTCTATTATCTGGGGATCCAGGCCCTTTTCACTAAGTAATTGCAGGGTTTGCCGAGATTTCGAACATCTGGGATTATGATAAATGGTAATGCTCATTGGTACCTCCTTCTTTGTTTGAGTGGTATTCTATCGATCTACCCTGCTTGCTTACCAGCCACTTATATTCAGGATGAGCATTTATTGAAGAATCGATTGAAATTGAATGATAAGTAAACTGCTCAATTCTTTGCAACAAGCTTGTCTTTGGTTGTTCTATTTCTCGCGTTTTTCGGTGCGCCAGTTCTATCGTCAACGAGGTTTGCAAATCGCCTCTTCACTGGCCTATGCCACCTTGCTCGCATTGGTGCCCCTTGTCACGGTGATGTTTGGATTTCTCAGTGGTTTATCTGTGTTTGAGAACATGGGCGATGCCATCCAGACATTTATTTTTAATAACTTTGCACCTGCATTCGGTGACAGCGTACGGCAGTATCTCAATGAGTTCTCGCAGAAAGCCTCAAAGTTAACGACTACCGGAATTATTGTTTTGGTGGCAATTGCGCTAATGCTGATGGCCACTATCGACAGTGCTTTGAATACCATTTGGCATGTACGCCGACGTCGTAATCCCGTTGCTCGGTTCCTGGTGTATTGGGCCATCATCTCACTTGGCCCGATATTATTAGGCGTCGGTCTTATATCAACTTCGTATCTACTTTCCATCTCTGCCGCCAGTGGTGTAGATGTCTCTTTTGGTTTCGATCTAAAAGCCAAACTTTTGTCCTATCTGCCCTTTTTGACGACGTCGGTTGCTTTCACCTTGCTATACGTTTTGATCCCCAATTGTTTTGTCTCAAGACGCAATGCCCTGATTGGTGGTGTGATTGCAGCGATTTTGTTCGAATTGGCCAAATACGGTTTTGGTATTTATGTGAAAGCGGTTCCAAGCTATGAAGTGATCTATGGTGCTATTGCGATTATTCCGACCTTTCTCATCTGGATATACACGTCCTGGGTGATCGTGATCCTTGGTGCACACATCACCTTTTGTTTATCAGCATTCAGAATGGAATTTGAGAATAAAGGTATGCATGGTTCGGACTGGACCTTTCTGGATGCCTACAAGCTTGTGTGCGGTCTATGGCGATCACAAAAAAAGGGCGTGCCCCTCAGTAGCGCCAACATGAAACAATACGGTATCAAATTGCCGCAATTTCAGGTTAGTGAGATCATGGAATTACTGGAGTCCGCAAACTGGGTGAAGGGTAGCGCAGGTGGAGCGTGGATTTTGTGTCGGGATCTTGCCGAAGTGACGGTGATGGATTTATATATGATCATTCCAAAACGTTTTCCCATGAATGAATCAGCCCAGTCAACCGATGGATGGACAAATCAATTGCATCTGCTCCTGGCGAAGCAGAATAATGATCTCGAAGAACTTCTCTCGCTACCTTTGAGAGACCTTTTGCTAAAAGCAGAGCAGTCTAGCGATAGCCAGTAAGGCTTTTTGTGCCACCTTTCACTGGATGCTGAAGTGTTCAAAACTCACGCTTGATTCCTCTAGCGTATCGGCAACGACTCGACGTTGTTGATTATTGAAAATGAGCTCGAATTCCCTTTCAGCTGTAAATAAACCTTTAGGGGTAATCACATTTTTATTTGATTGATCGCTTGGGTCTCCGATTAAAAAGGCCCTGCGATATTGGAGGTCTCGTGTGTCGCCTTCACAGGCACGAATGGCTGCCGGATGTGCATCTTTTCCTATTGTTTGAATGCCAACTTTGTAGATCTTATTTTGACGGATCATAAGCCAGCGAATGACGCCTAGATTCCACGAGTTTTTATTGCCTCCAGACGTGTTCTCGGCGATGCCCACCAGATCATCGACTCTGACGTTTTCCCGCGGCTTGTCATTCTTGATGACTGCAAATCCTCCCGGGCCTTGATCCACAAGACTCCACTGATCTACAGAGTAGACTCGTTGTATGGTTTCCTCCATGTCGTCAACTATATTGTCATATTCCTCGTGATCGACTAGCGGTGAGACAAAATCCACTTCTTTGTTGATGAAGTAATAGACGGCGTTTAATCCGCAGGTCAACTTCAAGGTGCCTTCGCTGGTTTCTCTGGGGAAATAGCGCTTGGGTGGCAATCCCCAGGCTTTACTCATGTGAGTCAATATAGATTTCGCGAAGAAAGGAGATATTTTAATGCTGCTATCGAGATTTTGGCCATTGTTTAACGCGGCAAGCTGTTGTTGTATTACCTTGCCAAGCGCCGTCGTTTCAATAAGACGATGTTTTTCAACAGGGAGTTTAGTGTCGAATTTCGAATAAGGCAGGGGAGCCGCATCCTGATCCAGGTTGACGACAAAATAACCGCTTGGACTGGCAGGCGTTTCAAAGCGTTTAATCTGTGCGAATTCAGCCCAGGTCTGTAATTGTTCGAATATTTCCCAGATCGCGCCAAAAGGCAAATGGTGTGGATCGGCAAGTGATGCCAGAACGATCTTCTTGTAGGCATGCGCGATGGAGGTCGCTTCAGTTTTTACATTTTTGCCCGGCAATACGATGGTGTTGTTTTCCTGACCAATATCCTCGGCAAAGGTGAAAATATTATTGACTTCTCGCCAGACATTTTTCGGAATAGGTGCGTACTCAAGAAAACTAAAAATCATCGCATGAGATAAATAATTCAGTGACATTAGCATAGCTGGCAGAGGTGGCCTGGATTGTCCCCAGAGGGTTTTTCGTTTGAGTTCTTCGTCTACTGCAAGTTTGCAGGCCAAGCCCAAATTAACGGCGATTTTTTTAAGGATGGACAGTTGTGCCTGCATCGAACTGATTGACTGCAGGGTATGTTGGGCACCCGTCTTGATCTGCGAGTCCAGGTAATCCTGATAAGGACGGTTATAAAGTTCAACCAGTTCGATACGTACTGAAGGTTTTAAGGTTTCTTTGTTTGTCGCTTTTACGGCGTCATGCAAAATTACCGCAGTTTTTTGAAAATCGATATACGGAAGCTTGTCCAGCCACTCTTCAATATAAAGGGGTCTTGTCTCAATTTGTATGCCAGCTGAAGTCTTACGAGTCGGTATTGAATGTAGGTCTAACGCCATAGTTGTCCTTAGGATATTTTTATTTTAATACTAGCTGCTTTCAATCGTTCAAATGAGCAAAAGCGACTCTTTTTTACAGACTATTGTAAATTCAAAGCAAACAACGTTCCATGATCCTGTATTTGTAGAGAATAAAACCTCAATATACGCATTTCACCTCAAAAGTTTAGTCCACCCTGTCTTTAAAAGACGGTTAATGCCATGTGCAAGAAAACGAAATATTTTAAAAAAAATTATATATCAATAAGATATGAAAATAATACTAAGCAAACAGAAAAAATATTTGTCTGGACTGGTAAATGCCGAGGACGAGGTAATAGCGCTATATCACGACGAAAATGCAGCACGTAGCAGGGATTTGTCTTGAGTTTACGACATAACAATAATGACGTAAGCCTGAAATATCGAGTGCATGGCAGAGTTCAGGGCGTGTTTTTCCGTGCATCCACAAAACAACAGGCGGATGTTCTCGGAATTTCAGGTTGGGTTCGAAACAGTGATGATGGTGATGTTGAGGGGTTGGCAAGTGGATCGAAGGAACAGCTTCAATCCTTCAAAGAATGGCTGAGTCATGGGCCACGCATGGCGAGGGTGGAAAAACTACAAATCGAAGACTCGGATTATGAGGCTTTTGAAGGTTTTACAATTCGTTAGCATAAAAGAACATAGCCATGCAGTATCCAGAGCTACGGTTTATTTAAATTTTTCATCTCCGCCGACAATCAGGATTAATTATGTTAAAGCTGTTTTTAATTCAGCTTCAGCTTCAGCTTTAGCTTTTCTGTTATAAATTCGACAGCGTTTTCCAGTTTTACGTCGGTATTGTCTGTATCAGTTCGTCCTTTATATTCCAGGGTCTGGGCATCCAGGCCACGCTCACTGAAGACAAAGCGATGCGGTATACCAATAAGCTCCATATCTGCAAACATAACGCCGGGGCGTTCACGTCGGTCATCAACAAGCACTTCGATGTTGGCCGAGCGAAATTTATCATACAGTGCCATCACGGCCTCCCTCAGTCGCAGTGATTTGTGCATGTGAATGGGCACTAACACCACTGAGAAGGGAGCGATGCTAGCGGGCCAGATAATACCTTTGTCGTCATGGTTCTGTTCAATTGCTGCAGCAACAATGCGAGAGATGCCGATGCCATAACAACCCATAATAAGCGTACTTGCTTCACCATTTTCATTGAGACAATTAGCTTTCATGGCAGCGCTGTACCTGGTGCCGAGTTGGAAAATGTGCCCTACCTCTATGCCCTGTGCGATCTTAACATTGCCACTACCGTCTGGGGCGGGTTCTCCACTGACAATATTTCGAATATCCGCCGTGATGAATTCCTGCACATCTCCTCCCCAATTAGCGCCAATTAGGTGGTAATCGTTTTCGTTAGCGCCGCAGACAAAATCAGTGACATGCGCGGCGCTGTGATCAACGATGACGGGGATATCCAGACCCAGTGGGCCCAAAGAGCCAATCTCGCATGCAAGTTTACGCTTAATAGCTTCGGTGGAGGCAAATGTAAGCGGTTTGCTGACAACTTCCAGTTTTTCAACCTTTATCCTGTTCAGATCATGATCTCCCCGTAACACCAGTGCCACCAGCGAGTCATCTTTACCATTGACTATCAAAGTCTTCAGGCATTTTTCCGAAGCCACATTAAGAAATGCGGCGACATCCTCGATACTATGTTGACCGGGAGTCGCAATTTTTTTCAGTGTTTGTTCCGGCTGTGGGCGTTGACCGTCAGGTAGTGGCGCGGCAGCAAGTTCAATATTCGCGGCGTACTCGCCATTTTCCGTGAAAACGATACGATCTTCACCAGAATCTGCCAGAACATGAAATTCATGAGATGTGCTGCCTCCAATGCTACCTGAGTCGGCAATGACAGCACGAAAAGCAAGGCCGACGCGTTCGAAAATGCGCGTATAGCAAGCGAACATTTGTTCATAAGTTTCTTGCAGCGAAGCCTGATTCAGATGAAATGAATAGGCATCTTTCATGAGGAATTCCCGTGCCCGCATGATGCCGAAACGAGGACGTATTTCATCACGAAATTTGGTTTGGATTTGGTAGAAATTAGCCGGAAGCTGTTTATAGCTACGGATCTCCCTGCGTACTAAATCGGTGATAACTTCTTCGTGGGTCGGTCCGAGGCAGAAATCACGCTGATGCCGATCAGACAGACGCAACAACTCCGGACCATACTTTTCCCAGCGACCCGACTCCTGCCACAACTCGGCGGGCTGTACACCAGACATGAGAATTTCCTGCGCACCGGTGTTATCCATTTCCTCCCTGACAATGCCCTCTACCTTGCGTAAGACCCGTAATCCCATCGGTAGCCAGGTATAAATACCAGCGGCTAATTGCCGAACAAGTCCGGCTCGCAACATCAGTTGATGGCTGACGATCTCGGCATCTGCCGGTGCTTCTCTTTGGGTGGCGAGCAATATTTGTGATGTGCGCATGCTTGTCTAAGTTCGTGTCATTCTAAAGGAGGCGTATGTTACCGTGGGGCAAATCAAAAGTAGAGATAAAACTAAAGTGCAGTTCAGAGCGAATTTAGTCGCAATTTGTGCAAAGCACAACTTGACTTCAGCCATGAAAATCAGTAGCTTGCAGTAGTTTGTCTGTAGGCAAAATCATTGTATTGAGAATACGACGTGAGTAAATCAAAAGAAATATTACGTGGAGCAGAAATATTTACGCGCGCTCTGAAAGACGAGGGCGTGGAGTATATTTTTGGCTACCCGGGTGGCGCGGTGTTACATATCTATGATGCCCTGTTCAAGCAGGATGATGTCAAGCATATTCTCACGCGTCACGAACAGGGAGCGGCGCACGCCGCCGATGGATACGCGCGCGCGACGGGTAAGCCTGGCGTGGTACTTGTCACCTCCGGACCTGGCGCGACAAACATCGTCACGGGCATAGCCACCGCACATATGGATTCCATTCCGATGGTGGTGTTCACAGGTCAAGTGGCTACCAATATGATCGGTAACGATACCTTCCAGGAAGTTGACGCAGTTGGCATCACACGACCCTGTGTAAAGCACAATTTTCTGGTTAACGACGTCAGCGAATTGGCTAGCACCATTAAAAAGGCGTTTTATATCGCCAGTAGTGGAAGACCAGGACCTGTGCTGGTGGATTTGCCAAAGGATATAACGGCAGAATCCTGTGTCTACGAATACCCGGCAGCGCTGGATATCCGATCCTACAAGCCAGCCGTAAAAGGCCATCCACGACAGATAAAAAAAGCCATAGACCTGATTGTTTCGGCAAAAAAACCGATGATCTACAGCGGCGGTGGAGCTGTGCTGGCTGAAGCAAACAAGGAGCTGACTCAGTTCGCACAATCGTTGGGCTATCCCATCACCAATACTCTCATGGGTCTGGGTGCCTATCCAGCTACCGACAAACAGTTTATTGGCATGCTCGGTATGCATGGCACTTATGAAGCGAACATGGCCATGCATCACTGTGATGTTTTGATTGCCATTGGTGCGCGTTTCGATGATCGGGTAACAGGTGATCTTGAAAAGTTTTGCCCTTATGCAAAAATTGTTCAGATTGACGTTGATCCATCCTCCATTTCTAAAAATGTACCCGTTGATATCCCCATCGTAGGTGATGTTAAAAGTGTATTGACAGATATGAATGTTGTTCTCAAGGAGAGTAAAAAGCAGGTAGACAAGAAGTCATTGAAGGCGTGGTGGAAGCAGATCAATGAATGGCAGGCGATGGATTGTCTGCGATTCGATCGTAAAAGCGAGGTCATAAAGCCACAGTATGTTGTTGAAAAACTTTATGAGCTGACCGGGGGAGATGCTTACGTCACATCGGACGTTGGTCAGCACCAGATGTGGGCTGCACAATTTTACAAGTTTGATAAACCCAGGCGTTGGATAAATTCCGGTGGCCTCGGCACTATGGGTTTCGGTTTACCTGCGGCTTTCGGCGTGCAACTTGCGTTTCCTGACGAAGTTGTGTGTTGCATCACTGGCGAGGCATCTTTGGTGATGTGTATCCAGGAATTGTCGACCTGTTTGCAATATGGAACGCCCGTGAAGATTATCAACCTGAACAATGGTTATATGGGTATGGTGCGTCAGTGGCAGGAATTTTTCTACGATAAACGTTATTCACACTCCTATTTCGAAGCGCTGCCGGATTTCGTCAAGTTGGCAGAGGCTTTTGGGCACGTTGGTATGCGCGTTGAGAAGACCGCTGATGTTGAGGGTGCACTTAAGGACGCACTGGCAATGAAAGACAGGCTCGTGTTAATGGATTTCATGACGGACAAAACTGAGAACGTCTACCCCATGATAGCCGCGGGTAAGGGCCAGCATGAAATGCATCTGACGACGGAAAGGGAACTGGCATGAGGCATATCTTGTCCTTGCTACTGGAAAATGAGGCTGGTGCTCTCTCTCGCGTTGCGGGTCTTTTTTCCGCTCGGGCATTCAATATTGAATCCCTGACAGTCGCTGTGACTGAAGACCCATCCATGTCGCGAATGACCATCGTCACAGTGGGGTCAGATGAGATCATCGAACAAATTACCAAGCAATTAAATAAATTGATCGATGTCATCAAGGTCGTAGACTTGAATGAAAGCGAGCACATTGAACGCGAACTCATGTTGATCAAAGTGAGTGCCGAAGGTGAGGCTAGAGAAGAGGTAAAACGTCTGGTGGAAATATTCCGCGGCAGGATAATTGATGTAACGGAAAAAACCTACACCATTGAAATGACCGGGTCCGGGGATAAGCTGGATGCTTTTATTGAGGCATTGAACAAAAAATTGATAAAGGAAGTGGTTAGATCAGGAGTCTCCGGAATTGGTCGGGGCGACAGGGCAATTACAATTTAAGAACACTTTGGGTGTGCATATGCACTATTTCTCAGGGCCTTTTTAATTAACTTAGATAATTTTCGAGATACAGACAAATGAATATTTATTACGACAAAGATGCTGATTTATCACTAATACAAAGCAAGAAAGTAGCGATCATAGGTTATGGCTCGCAAGGCCATGCTCACGCAAACAATTTGAAAGACTCTGGCGTTGATGTCTGTGTGGGTCTGCGCAGCGGTTCGAGTTCGGCTGCAAAAGCGAAAGCCGCGGGTATTTCTGTTAAATCAATTGAAGACGCAGTTGCGTGGGCGGATGTCGTTATGATTCTCGCGCCGGATGAGCATCAGGCAGCTCTTTATCGTGACCAGATAGCCCCAAATATCAAAAATGGTGCAGCTATGGCTTTTGCGCATGGCTTTAATATCCATTTTCAACAGATTGTGCCACGCAGTGATCTTGACGTTATTATGATTGCCCCGAAAGGCCCCGGTCATTTAGTACGTTCCACTTATACTGAAGGCGGTGGAGTGCCTTCTCTGATTGCTGTGCATCAGGATGCTTCCGGACAGAGCAAAGAACTGGCACTTTCTTATGCCAGTGCTAACGGTGGTGGACGCGCCGGGGTAATTGAAACCAATTTTCGTGAAGAAACGGAAACCGATTTATTCGGCGAGCAGGCAGTTCTGTGCGGCGGTATCACCGCACTTATTCAGGCAGGTTTTGAAACACTGGTGGATGCGGGATATGCACCAGAGATGGCCTACTTCGAATGTTTGCATGAAACCAAACTAATTGTGGATTTAATCTACGAGGGCGGCATCGCAAATATGCGTTATTCGATTTCCAATACTGCGGAATATGGCGATTTTACCCGTGGTCCGCGAATCATCACTGATGAGACACGCAAGGTGATGAAGGAAATCCTTAAAGAAATCCAGACAGGTCAATTTGCCCGGGAATTTATTCTTGAGAATCAAGGAGGCGCGGCTGTCATGAAGGCGGAACGTCGTCTTGGTCAACAACACCAAATCGAACAGGTTGGGGAAAAATTGCGTTCGATGATGCCCTGGATTAAACGGAATCAGCTGGTGGATCAAGAAAAAAATTAGGGCATATGTAAGCATTATTGCTGAGCCGCCGTTCGCCGTTTTGACCATCCTTATCATTTTTGTGCTGGAAGCAGCACAAGGTCCCTGCTATGTCAGGTAATGGAAATCGTCTCATTGCCAGGGAAGGTATACCAGTATTGCTTGTTTTGCTCATACTCGTACCAACCTCGCAAGTTTTTTTTGGTTTTTCCGTGTCTCTGTTTTTTATTCTGTTATTTACAATTGCTGTGCTCTTGTTCAGGGATCCGAAATGCGAGGTGCCCGCAGCGCCGCTTGCGGTATTGAGTCCCGCCACAGGGAGGATAGTGTCGATAACGCATACCGAGGATCCCTGGTTGTCCCGTCCCGCGATCAAAGTGCGCATTAAAATCTCTCCCTGGGATACACATATTTTACGCTGTCCAGCAGAAGGCAAGCTCATGAATCAATGGTCATCCAATGAGCAAAAAGAGGGTTTTGACAGACAATATGCCTACTGGCTTCAAACTGACGAAGGAGACGACCTGCTTTTGGCTTTGGGTATGAATAGAGCGGCGGTATTTACTCGCGTGACGATGACCGTCGGCGAGCGCACTGGACAGGGTCAACGTTGTGGTTTTCTCTATTTCGCGGGAGTTGTTGACGTTTATCTGCCAGAAAACGCGCGCCTAAATAGTCATGTCGGCGATCATGTAAAGTCGGGTACAGCCATTCTTGGGCGATTCACCCATAGCGATGCAGCAAGTGTTGTTGTAATAAGATAGGTTTATTTGATTGACCAATAACTAAAGCCTTATGGCATGGTGCAAGGTAAAGCTGTAATCTAATCTGAATGCAATTACACAAGCCAGCAAATTATGAGTAAACGTCGAAGAGGGATATACCTCCTTCCTAATCTATTCACTACCGCGGCTTTATTCTGCGGTTTTTATGCCATCATTGCTGCCATAAACGGGCGCTATGAACCGGCAGCTATTGCCCTGTTTGTAGCGATGATTCTGGACGGTATGGATGGGCGAATCGCCAGGATGACCAACACCCAGAGCGATTTTGGCGTCCAATACGACAGTTTATCTGACCTGATTTCTTTTGGTCTGGCTCCAGCTTTGGTGATGTACCAGTGGTCTTTGTTCTCTTTGGGCAAGATAGGTTGGCTCGCCGCCTTTGTTTACGCGGCGACAACGGCATTGCGTCTGGCGCGCTTCAACACGCAGGCAGATACTGATGAAAAACAATTTTTCCAGGGTCTGCCCAGCCCGGCAGCTGCGGCCATACTTGCGGGTTTTATCTGGTTAAGCGATGCCAACGATCTTTACGATGGCACAAACCTGGTATGGATTACCTTTCCTCTAACAATTGCTGCTGGGCTGTTGATGGTAAGCAATATCAGATATCACAGTTTTAAGCAGTTTGATCTTAAGGGACGTGTGCCGTTTGTGACGATTTTGGTGCTTGTAATGATTTTGGTACTGATAGCCTTAAGACCCTCAGTGGTTCTTTTTTCACTGGCTTTTATCTACGCTTTGTCGGGACCAGTGATGACCTTGTTATTAATACGACGACACCGTGCCAAGCGTCGTCCACAGGAAGGGAAATAATTTTCAATTTCTGAACTTACTTTCTTAATCAGCCGATCCAATTAAGATTTAGGTTCATATTCAATCGTTAAAAAATTAACGAAACAGGGATGTCTTTCATTGGAATAATCTTTGTGTTCCCTGGTGTAATAAATTCAGAAAGTGAAATATTAAATTGTAAGGAAAAATAATTTTGTCGTGATGACTACTTTAAAAATCTTCACCTGAATAAGGATGCTCAATTCAGCTATATACAGGAACATAAAACCTATCTATTTGGACGGGTTTTATATCTCAGCCCTTTTAATATTAAACCCTGCATTCGTTTTTATTGCCTATACTCCGCGTAATTTTTATCCGGACACATTTGCCTACCTTGCAATGGCGAATGATCTACTGCAGAACGGTTTACTCTATGTACCTTCGTGGGGGCATGTGGATGCTGCAGTCATTCTTCCTCCTGTTTACCCCCTCCTCATCGCATTAGGTAGTATTTTTACTGATAATTTATTGATCTTTGCTGAGCTACTCTCTTCATTTTCCGGAATAGCCTCAACTATAATTTTTTATTTTATTCTTAGGGAAGTTTTGGGCAGGTTTTTTTCCGTATTAACACTCTTGATAATCCAGTTAAATTATTATTATTTCAATATTAGTCTGACTCCTCTGACCGAAGCCAGTTTTTTACTAGCCTTGAGTATTTCATATTTCATTGCATTAAAAGTTGTGAGTGGAACGTCTGATGCTCGAAATAATTATGCATTTTACCTCGGCGTAGCGTGTGGTTTTACCTTCTTAACCAGGCAAATAGGCATAAGTTTACTGTTTTTTATGTTGGCGTTTATATTGTTAACAAGTCGTCCTATATTTAATCGCACAGTAATCAGACGTTCACTTATAATTTTAGCGGGGTGGGCGATAATTTTTATCCCCTATAGTGCTTCTCTGTATTTCCAGACGGGAACGCATCCTTTTCAGCAACATATTAAGATGGGACAATACACGATCTCCAGCACTGATAGCACTGTGCAGGAAGAAATAAAATTAATTGAAGATCTTCCTGTTACCAGCTATCGCGATATTTATGCTAAAAGACGTTTAATGTTAAAACTTTTGCCAGACTCATCTGAAATGTATTCCAGTCTGGTAACAAAATCGGATAAAAACATTAGTGTAACAGAGTTATTTTTTGAGAATTTTCGAAATCCGATAAGCTATTATAAAAAAGTTTTAACCAACTTTAAGCATCTAAGTGATGTGACAGGGGAAATCATGATGTTCCTTTTCCTCATTTCCTGTTTGTCGCCTCTTGTCTTGAAATATTCGTCAGATACTGATCTGAATAGATTGCTTCTGCCTTCTTTCATCCTGTTTTATTTACTATTTATATCAGGCTTTACCGATAAAATACCAAGATATGTAGTGCCGATTTTCCCATTTTGTATAATTCATGCGGTTTCTGAGTTTTATCTTATGGCGAATAAAAGGTGTAATAAAATAGTGCTTAGCCTCTTTTTTATTCTATTCACAGGTATCGCTTTAGTAAGTATGCCCCAGTCCTATCGTGAATTACCCGTTTCCAGGAAACTATATGAGTTTCAGACCGATTATTCTCAAATTCGAGATAATGTAAACGGTGAAGCTATGTTTTCTTTCGTTCCCTATAATAGCTACATGCTAGGAGGGAAATTTAGATCCATGCCCAACGATTCCCTGGATAAAGTAGCAGAGTATGGCAGGAAAACGGGTGTGAAATGGATATTGGTTAATCGGGATAGTAGTACATTGCAAGATTTAATTTACTACGTGAATCTTGACTGGTACTTGAATCCAGCCTTACATGACCCTGAGTCCAGGCATATAAAATATTGCTGTGAGACCAAGGATGGACTGGTATCAGTATTTGAGATTCTTTGAGCCCACCCAGGTAAAGAATATGGGGCTGAATTCCTTCGCTATAACATTATGTGTATACGTCAGACATAGTGGACACAAAGACCGATATCAGCTCATTATTGCAGCCGTAGGGGATGAAATTATCAATAGCTCGAATTCTGTTGAATTTAGGGCTCAGCCTACTTGCAATATTTAAAATAGAGGTTATGCTTTTTGGCATGTTCAGCACAGAAACATCAATTCAATTGGTCTTATTGCGCCAGATAGTTCTGGCGAATGCTTCTTTGTGCCTGCTCCTGCTGCCCGGCTAGGGCACATATACATCACACATACATCATCGATCCTATTTTATTTGCGCCAGACGCCAACTAACGGTGTTGCTGGTGATGTTATATAATTCGGAGCAGAATCATGAAAGATAAATTAATCATATTTGATACCACTTTGCGTGACGGTGAGCAAAGTCCGGGCGCCTCAATGACGAAGGATGAGAAAGTCCGTATCGCTAAAGCCCTGGAATTAATGCGCGTCGATATCATCGAAGCGGGTTTCCCAATAGCCAGTCCTGGCGATTTCGAATCTGTCAAAGCGGTTGCGACAGCGGTCAAAGACAGCACGATCTGTGCTCTCGCGCGCACCAATGACGAAGATATTGATAGAGCCGCGGAGGCTATCAAACCGGCGGCATCCGGTCGAATTCACACTTTTATCGCCACCTCTCCTATACATATGGAGCGCAAACTTCGCATGACAGCGGAGCAGGTAATGGAACATGCCGTACATGCAGTAAAGCGGGCCAGGCAATATACAGATGACGTTGAATTCTCACCGGAAGACGCGGGTCGTTCTGAAATCGATTTTCTCTGTCGCATAATTGAAGCGGTGATCGATGCGGGTGCGACGACTATCAACATACCGGATACAGTCGGTTATAACGTACCAGCGCAATTCGCTCATACCATCCAACAACTCCTCGAACGGGTGCCGAACTCTGACAAGGCTATTTTTTCAGTCCACTGCCATAATGATCTCGGACTTGCCGTAGCCAATTCACTGGCAGCGGTAATGGTCGGCGCAAGACAGGTGGAATGTACTATTAACGGTTTGGGTGAGCGTGCGGGTAACGCATCTTTGGAAGAAATCGTCATGGCTGTTCGTACGCGTCAGGACATTTTTCCCTGTGATACGGAACTCGATACTACGCATATCATGAATAATTCCCGTCTGGTGGCAAATATTACCGGTTTCCCTGTGCAACCGAATAAAGCCATCGTCGGTGCCAATGCCTTCGCTCACGAATCGGGTATTCATCAGGATGGTGTCATTAAGAGTAGAGAGACATACGAAATTATGCGTGCTGAAGATGTGGGCTGGCAGACCAACCGCCTGGTAATGGGTAAACATTCTGGTCGTAATGCCTTTCGTACGCGTTTGAAAGAACTTGGGCACGAATTTGAAAGTCAGGATGATTTAAACGAAAGCTTCAAACGTTTTAAAGAGCTGGCGGATAAAAAGCATGAGATTTTTGATGAAGATCTGCAGTCTCTGGTTTCGGATGGCCTGTTTGATGCTGAAAACGAGCGTTTTAAGTTTATTGGTATGAAAGTGCAATTGGAGACGGGCGAGACACCGAGTGCCCAAATAACCTTATCTGTTGATGGTAAGGAGGAAACCGGGCAGGCTGAGGGCGATGGTCCAGTGGATGCAATATTCAAGGCAATTGAATCGGTTCTCGACAGTGGTTGCAAGATGCAATTATATTCGGTTAACGCCATTACAGACGGCACCGACGCACAGGGCGAGGTGACCGTCAGGGTAAGTAAAGATGGACTTATCGTAAATGGCCGTGGTTCAGATACCGATATTATTACCGCGTCCGCGAAGGCTTACATAAACGCCGTGAACAGGGTATCGAGCCCGGCTTCGCGAGCGCATCCTCAAATTTGAGTTTTACGATGGCCTCAGCGTCCACACGCCAACACTACCTGCACCTAATGGGAATCGATGTTTGGCAAGATCGAGAATTATCTCAAATTGTTGATACGGATGACGCTGCAGGCGATCTCACTCATGAAGACGAACCGGAAATCTGGCAAACACTGCGCAAGCAGGTTGCTTCATGTACACAATGTGGTTTGCACAAGGGCAGGCAGCAAACAGTATTTGGCGTGGGTGATAAGAATGCTGAGTGGATGGTGATTGGGGAGGCACCGGGTGCCGAAGAGGATCGACAAGGTGAGCCCTTTGTCGGCCGTGCGGGTAAATTATTAAATGCCATGCTACAAGCTATTGGTTTGCTTCGATCTCAGGTATATATTGCCAATATTCTCAAGTGCCGGCCGCCGAAAAATCGTGATCCCCAAGCTGAGGAAGTGGCGTATTGCGAGGATTATCTGAAAAAGCAGATCGAATTAATTCAGCCTAAAATAATACTGTGTGTTGGACGCATCGCCGCGCAGAACCTGCTAAAAGTTGATACGCCGATGGATCAAATGCGCGGTCAATTTTACGAATATCCGGGTTCAAACACTCCAGTGGTGGTAACATATCATCCTGCCTATCTGTTACGATCGCCTCAGGATAAGCGCAAAGCCTGGCAGGATTTACAGTTGGCAATGCGAATTTATCAAAAATCGTAATTCCAGAGTGCACGCAATTAGCATATATTTAACCTTATGATACGCTGGTCTCAAATCAACGAAAGACACGAAAAAGAATACTCATTAAAGATGGGACCCATTCCTTTCTCTGTGTCTTTATCAATGCACACACGCTTATGAGTGCAGTTCTTAGTCAAGCTATGCTCGTTTTCCGTCCCATGGTCGAAGATGATCTGGAGAGCATCATGCGCGTCGAGCTAGCAGCGTATGAATATCCCTGGAGCGAGGCCATATTCCGTGATTGTTTGCGGGTGGGTTATTGTTGCTGGATTTTAGAAAGTGATGACGACTTCATTGCGTACGGTGTGATGTCGGTGGGCGGAGGTGAGTCACACATACTGAATCTGTGTGTACGCCCGGACTATCAAAATAATGGGATGGGGAAAGAAATGCTGAATCACCTGATGGAAATAGCTCGCCATCACAATGCACAGACGGTTTTTCTGGAAGTCAGGCCTACTAACGAGGTTGCTATAAAACTGTATAACACAGCCGGCTTCAATGAGATTGGTATCCGAGAAAATTATTATCCATCCGATTCAGGTAAGGAAGATGCCCTGATCATGGCTCGCAATTTGAGCTAGCGAGTAAGCCGCCAATGGACACACTAAAACCCGAAGATGTACCTACGATAGAAAGTTTTGTTGGGAATACCCCTCTGGTTCGCTTGCAGCGAATTCCTGGCGATAGCACAAATTTATTGCTGGGAAAACTGGAAGGTAATAATCCGGCGGGTTCGGTTAAGGATAGACCAGCGATTAGTATGATAAAACATGCGCAAGCGCGCGGAGACATAAAACCCGGTGACGTATTGATCGAAGCTACCAGTGGTAATACCGGCATTGCTCTTGCGATGGCGGCGGCGATAAAAGGTTATCGGATGATTTTAATCATGCCAGAGCATATGAGCGAAGAACGCCGTGCGGCGATGAAAGCCTTTGGCGCAGAGATTGTTCTGGTTTCACAGGAACAAGGTATGGAAGGTGCTCGGGATCTGGCTGAAAAGATGGAGGCCGACGGAAAGGGTATAGTTCTGGATCAATTTGCCAACCCGGACAATCCACTCGCACATTATGAGGGCACCGGACCGGAGATATGGCGTGATACCCAGGGTAAAATCACGCACTTTGTCAGTTCAATGGGAACCACCGGAACCATCATGGGTGTATCACAATATTTGAAAGAAAAAGACCCAGAAATACAGATTGTAGGCGTCCAGCCAGCCGGCGAGGACAGTATTCCCGGTATAAGACGTTGGCCGCAAGCCTATTTACCCAAAATATTTGACCGGGCACGTGTCGATCAGGTTATCGATGTGACTCAGGAAGAAGCGGAAGACATGACGCGACGATTGGCGGCGGAGGAAGGTATATTTGCTGGAATATCATCCGGCGGGGCATTGTCGGCCGCGCTTCGACTATCACAGGAAGTCGAACACGCCGTCATTGTGACAATCATCTGCGACCGAGGTGATCGCTATCTGTCTACAAACGTTTTTCCGCATTAATTTGTGTCGTCAATTGCGCCGTGGGTACTTTTCTTCTTCCTGTTTCAAACTCCTGTCAACGCTGCCGATACAATTAGTCTGCAACTCGATTCTCTGCAAACCTCATTTTTCAGCACCGGGGCAATAACCTTCACCTACGGACCGCAAGAGTCCGAATCGCCAGGTATCTCGCTTCAGGTTGTTAATATTCATTCTCCCTATATTGAAAATAATTTAAGTATTTCATTACGTTGCATCGAATCCTCTTTCACCGGTCAAACTCTTGAGTGTGCTGAAGGTGAAATGCATATTGATTCTCCCGGAGAGGAGATGATCGAAGCCCATTTCAATTTCCAGATAAATATTATTGATTATAGCGCTCAGTTAACAATGGTCGCCGCATCAAAATGGGGAAGTATCAAGGTATCTTATGTGGCAAATGAACAAAGGCAATGGCATTTAGATGTAAACGGCGAGGCTGTATATATACCTGTTTTTTCCAAATTGATGCAATCGCAGTTAGACGTATTCAGGGAACACGTCATCACCGATGGAAAAGCAGATATACAAGCAAAAATAAACGGATTAGCAAGCAACATCAACGATGTTGCATTGACGCTGGATGTTATGGATCTTGGTATTGAAGGGCTAAGTATTCTGGATAAAGTGGGCTTACAGCTACAATCAGATTTCACGCGTTCCGGGCACGATTGGTCGTTTAATAATTCACTCAGCCTGCTGGCAGGGGAGATGTATATTCAACCTGGTATGACGTTTTTAGGGGATACTCCGGGCTTTTACATCGCCTCGTCCGGCGATCCAGGCATAGTGAGAATAAACGGTAGCTGGTCAAGGGCCGAGAAAGTTGTCGAGCTGAGCGATCTTTACTATCTACATCCGAAAATTATTGAGATGCAAGGCAGTGCACGGGTAGTAATGGGAGAAGAAATAAATTTTTCCGATCTTGTCTTACAAGCGAAAGTTGAGGACATGAGTCAGACCTATCCGGTCTATATTCAACCCATTTTATTGCAAACTAATTTCAGCAACCTGGAATTATCCGGTGCTTTGGATCTGAGTCTGGACTATCGGGATTCGAATTTGGAGAAAATGGACCTGCTGATAGAAGACGTTTATTTAGATGATATCGAAAGTCGATTCAGTATTTCCGGACTTAATACCCATCTTGTTTTGGATAATATGCAAAAAGCTGTGCAATCAACTTTACAATGGTCTGGAATGAGTTTTTATAAACTGGATTTTGGTTCGGGCGATATCGTGTTTGAATCCGTCGGTAAAGATGTAAACGTATTGCACTGGCAAGACGTGAGCATACTTGATGGTGCGCTAAAGATTGACGAGTTTTCTATTCGTAACTTTGCGAGTAGTGACTTTGAGCTCAAGCTCGGTGGCGAGCTAAAACCGATTTCCATGACGTCATTAACGCACGCTCTGGGTTGGACAATTTTCCCCGGCAAACTATCGGGCGGAATTTCCGGATTAAAATACGCGCATAATAAGCTGCAACTTGAGGGGGATATTTCGGTAAGTCTGTTCGGTGGGCTTCTCAATATTCGCGAATTGCAAGTCGAGGATCTGTTCAGCTCTTACTCTGTGTTAACGACGGATATTAAAATCGACAGGCTTGATCTGGAACAACTGACCGACGTGTTTACCTTTGGAAAAATCGAAGGCAGTCTCAGTGGCAGGATGGACAAGTTAAGGCTTGAAGACTGGAAACCAAGTTATTTTGAAGCAGAATTCGCGACACTGCTAGACGACGATAAGCCACATCGTATAAGTCAAAAGGCGCTTGAAAACCTCAATGAACTGGGTGGGGGACTGGGCGGTACCTTATCCAGGGGTTTTCTTCGCTTCCTGCCTGCCTATTCATACGGGCGACTGGGCTTAAGTTGCAGACTATTCAATGGGGTCTGCGAATTGGGTGGTGTGGAAGACAGTGGCGAGAGTTTTTCTATATTGACCAAAGGAGGCCTATTACCTCCCTGGGTAGAGGTTAAGGGTGCGGGACGTTCCATAAAATGGGATGATCTCATTGACGGACTAAAACAGATCGCAAAAGGCGATGTTGAGATAGAATAATACCCGCAGCGGAACGAACAGAGCTATTCTGGTCTTATTTATAAGTAAACACGAAAAATAGAGGAAGAACTATGCAAGCATTGAAAAAATACCCGTTTATTAGCTCATTATTATTACTGACTGCCTGCGTGACGATTAATGTCTACTTCCCAGCCGCTGCCGCAGAAAGCGCTGCTGACAAAATTATCCAGGAAGTCTATGGTGATGAAGCCGTGGATGAAAACTCGAATAATTCGCAGGACGATTCACAGACAAGTACAAATCAGCCGGAAGCGAATATATTGATCAGTTTTTTACAAAGCATCATTCCCGCAGCCCAGGCTCAGCAACCAGATATTAATGTTTCTTCACCTGGCATTAATAAACTGAAATCCTTGATGAAGCAGCATCATAGGGAACTTAGCCCCTATTACGGTAGCGGTGCCGTGGGTATGGAGAGCAATGGTCTAATTACCCTACGTGATGCCAAAGCGGTTGAACTAAAGGAACGTAATATCGTTAAAAAACTGGTAGCAGATGAAAACCGTGACCGAAGTCAACTTTATAAGGAAATTGCTTCAGCCAATGGGCATCCTGAGTGGGAAACCGAGATACGCAACACATTTTCCCGTCGTTGGATAACAAATGCGCCTGCAGGCTGGTGGTACAAAGATGCAAATGGGGAGTGGCAAAAAAAATAGCCATCAATCTTTTATTGCAATATGAATATTCTGGTTTTTGATATTGAAACGATCCCCGACGTTGAATCCGGTAAACGACTATATAAGCTTGATGGCTTATCTGATAAAGAAGCTGCGGAAGTCATGTTTACACGCAGGCGTCAGGAAACGGATGGCAACAGTGATTTTATACGACATCACCTGCAAAAAATCGTAGCAATTTCTGTGGTTCTGTCGACTAGCGACAAGATCGCCGTATGGACCCTGGGAAATGCGGATTCTTCGGAAAAAGAAATACTCCAACGCTTCTTTGAAGGGATAGAAAAGTATACGCCAACTTTGGTGTCCTGGAATGGCAGCGGTTTTGATTTACCGGTAATACATTATCGCTCCTTGTTGCACGGTGTTCAGGCTCCGCGATACTGGGAGACCGGGAGTGATGACCAGAGTTTTCGCTGGAATAACTATCTTGGTCGTTTCCATGAACGTCATACGGATTTGATGGATGTTATCGCAGGCTATCAGTATCGCTCAGTGGCGCCTTTAACAGAAATAGCCAGCATGTTGGGATTTCCCGGCAAGATGGGAATGAGCGGTGACAAAGTATGGGACAGCTATCTCGATGGTGAATTAGATTTAATTCGGAACTATTGCGAATCAGATGTATTGAATACCTATCTTGTCTATCTACGTTATGAATTAATCCGAGGGCATTATTCACAAAGTACTTACGATGCTGAATGTGAACGGCTTAAAGAAATGCTACGCAGAGAAAAAAGATCACACCTGGATGAGTTCCTGACTGCCTGGGAAGGATAAAATACATCTCATCAGCATGAATAAATGCATTGTGTCTGATGTCTATCTTTCAACTATTTAATTTCAAACTCTGGTTACTTAATAATGTCCCGTCGCCGTAAAAAACTGCCTGTCGAGCCGGTCGAAACTATTATCGAATCCTTGTCGCATGAAGGTCGTGGTGTCAGTCATATTGATGGCAAAACAATCTTTGTTGATGGTGCGCTTGTTGGTGAGACCGTTACGTTTCGTTATCGGCGGAGCCATTCCCGTTATGCAGAGGGCAGTCTTGAAGAATTAATTGCAAATACTTCAATTGATAGAGTCGAACCCAAATGCAAACACTTTTCAATTTGCGGTGGCTGTAGTTTGCAGCACATGGCCACCGTCAAACAGATTCAGCATAAGGAAAGTGTGTTGTTAGAACAATTAGAGCACATAGGTGGTGTGAAGCCAGCACAGATATTGCCTGCGTTGACTGGTCCCTTGTGGGGCTATCGTCACAAGGCACGCCTCGGCGTAAAACATGTTCTAAAAAAAGAAAAGGTATTGGTTGGATTTCGCGAAAAATACAGCTCTTATGTCGCAGATATTGATAGTTGTGAAGTATTGCATCCGGCGGTGGGACTGATATTGAATGAGCTTGCCACCTTGATTGCCGATCTCACCGTACACAATAAGATTGCCCAAATTGAAGTTGCCGTCGCCGAGAATCGGACGGCATTAATATTTCGTAATCTGGCTGACTTAACTAGTGAGGACGTGATGAAACTCGATGCCTTTGCGAATGAACATCAGCTGGTCATCTACTTACAGCCGGGTGGGCCGACTACCGTGGTGCCTTTGTCTGGGGAAAGTGAGGAAGATTTGTCTTACCATCTGGATGAAGGTGATATCACTATTCACTTTGCACCTTCAGATTTTACCCAGGTTAATGTAGAAATTAATCAGCAAATGGTAAAACAGGTGGTGACTTTACTGGACATTAAAGCTGAAGATAACATCCTCGATTTATTCTGCGGTCTTGGGAATTTTACCTTACCAATAGCCAGACGTGCAGCTCACGTCATGGGTGTAGAAGGAGCACAAACCCTGGTAGAAAAAGCCAGGCTAAATGCCCGGCTGAATAATATTGTTAACGCAGAATTCCTGACAGCTGACCTGTCGGAACCATTGACACAGCCGAATTTCAGTTTTGATAAATATAACAAGATATTACTGGATCCTCCCCGCAGTGGTGCGCAAGCAGTTATAGAACAGATGATGATGAAAAATGTAAGCAAGCTCGTGTACGTGTCCTGTAACCCTGCCACCCTGGCCCGGGACGCGGGCATTCTGGTTAATAAAAAGGGCTATAAACTTGTCTGTGCGGGCATCATGGATATGTTTCCCCATACAACGCATGTGGAATCCATTGCAATGTTTGAACGCTAATGAATAACGACAAGTGGATAGAAATAAGCCTGTCGGCACAAACGCTCAGTTTGTTGTCAAAGAAAGGACAGATAAAACACTATCCTGTCTCCAGTGCCAAAAACGGTGCTGGCGAAATTATGGACAGTGAATGCACACCTCGCGGTAAACATGTTATTGCCGAAAAGATAGGCGCCTCAAGTGAGGTCAACACTGTTTTTGTCGGCAGACAAGCGAGCGGTGAAATATATGAACCTTCCTTACGAAAGCGACATCCAGAGCGCGACTGGATATTGACCCGTATACTCTGGTTGCGCGGCACGGAACCCGGTCTCAACATGGGCGGCAAGGTCGATAGTTTCGATCGTTATATCTATATTCATGGCACGCCCGACGATGTAGACATGAATGTCTGTGGTTCTCGAGGCTGCATTCGATTACGCAATCAGGACGTTATCGATTTATTCGAGCAGGTGGAAGAGGGGACATCGGTAATTATTACGGAGGACTAATCTGTATTGGCGGCACTTCATCTCGTCTTAATGACTGCTACACCCCTGAAAGCAGACCCTCAGGCAATCCGGGCATATACTTCTGCAAATGACCCACTGCGGTCATTGAACATGCCTGAACAATTTGAAAGCGGACGTTTGAATTAACGTCCTGTGTAAGTTGCGTCGCTTTTTTGCGTCAACTTGACACATTTGTTAGCTGATAAGTCTGTCATAATCTGCATGACTTCCAATCCAGAACCAAACTATGTCAGAGTCTGTTTCAATACCTAATGCACGATAATGGATACCGACGCGAACCGATCTGTAATTCTTAACTTTTTTGAAATGAAGGGAATGATGGGAGGGATCTTCACTGAGTAATTGATAATTCTTCCTTGCTAAGTTTTGAATTGATTCGGGCAATTTATCGAAACCAGCCCAAAAGTCCGGGGTCGTAAAATGTTTCACATTTCTTTAGTTTCTCCGGACTTGTGATATTTCAATGCTGTTGTGCCGAGTTCATTTAGTTTTCCTGAATCAATATCCTGCTGTATTTGTGAATCCCAATTCTTAGCATCAAATTCAGAAAACCATGAGCGAAATTCCTTCAGCTCAGAGTTTGGAAGGCTGGCAATGGCCTTTTCGATCTCTTTTGCAGTATTCATCATAATTTCTCCTAATTATCGCGATTTTACTCCTTTTCTCTAGATTGTCATTATTCCGTATTCAGCTAACAGGTATTAGATGGAACCTTTCGTCCGTATAGTTCGGAAGGAGAAATAAAGTATGTCATCGAAAGTACATTTTATTCAAAGCGTTATTGTACATCCTGTGTGATCCTCAAAATTACTATCGAGACCCGGATAATTATGCGCTGATTATCATCCATATCAATATGTGAATGTTGGTTTTTGGCACACAAGAGCCATTTGCCGAGGAATAAACTGTATACCCTGACGGCTGCTTTACTCCCAGGAGCAGACCCCTAAAAAAATCACGAGTGTACTTCAGCATCCGACCCTAAGCGGACATTTGCTGAGAACTTTATAATCGAATTAATTAACTTTCCTCTCCTCGTATTTGAATGGAATAGAGGTTAGAAATATTTCGAAGCTAATCCTTCAATTAAATTTCTTTGCTGTTCAATAATATCGATTAAAAACTCTCTGCATACCCGTACTCTCGCCGTGGATCTCAGGTCCGCATGACTCAATACCCAAACCCCCCATGTCGAAGGTGTTAATGACACATCGATACGACGTAAACTAAGTTCTGCGTCTGCGACGTAACAAGGCATTCTGGCCAGACCCATATGATTTCTAACTGCCTCCATCATGGTCATTATCTCGCTGACTCTGGCAACAACCCGCCCACCCTGGTAATGATCATTGACCCATTCAGGCGTGTCGCGTTCATGTTCCCAGAGTATTAGTTTTTCACTTTCGCGTTTCTTTTTCAGGTAGGAGGTGCTGCCATAGACACCGTGACCCAATGGCAAAATCTTTCGGCCAATTAAATAGTCGGGTGGTTTAGATGATAATCGTAAGGCAATATCCGCCTGACGGCTGGCGAGGTCGACCAGACTGGTGGATGAAAGCAGTTCAATCTCTATACCGGGGTATTGCTCGGTAAATTGATGCAGGCGAGGTGTTATTAGCCGCGTAAAAATATCATAAGAAGCGGCAAGCCTTAATGCACCTTCTAATTGCGCATCCATTCCGAACACTTCCCGATCAACTGCCTGCGCCACTTCTTCCATTGCTAGCGCGTGTTGATAGAGGTTTTCAGCCACCTGGGTCATGGCATAGCCACTGGGCAAACGATCAAATAAACGACTACGCAACTTTTCTTCCAGCGCACTGATGCGTCGGGCAACAGTGGTGTGCTTTACTTCCAACACCCTACCAGCACCACTGACAGTTCCTTCTCTGGCCAGAGCCAAAAAGAAACGCAGGTCATCCCAATTCAATGTGGACATCTCGGTTCCCGTTAATAATGACTGCACATATTATGTGCATAAATGCACATAATATGTGCATTATTAATTATATACAATCCCTAAAGCACAGACAAGTATATCAAACACACTCCACGTAAATAGAAGAACAATGGCGTGGAAATAAATTGAAATTCGACAACTTAAATTAACGATTAACAGGAGAAATATCATGCCACTTACATTAACGACAACTGAAGACGTACTACCCACAGGCTCCAAAAAACAGGCTGTTAAGGAACTTACAGACGCCATGCTGAAATGGCACGGTCTGACAGGTAACAAGGTGATGACACCAAACATAACCGCTACGGTTCATGTCTTGCCCAAAGGCGCCACCTTCTCAGGCGGCGAGGAATTTTCCGGTGTCTGGGCTGAATGGAAGGTGCCCTCATTTGCCTTTAGTACTAGAGAAATTCAACAGGGCTATTTTGAGGATGTGACGAACATCATCCATGAGCTCTCGGGGAGGAAACAACCCAAAGAAAACATTTATGTCAATGTCATTCATACGGTTGATGGTGCCTGGAATTTTGATGGCCGGGCGATGACGAATGAAGAAATAGTCGCAGCTATTAGCTAGCGCTTACATGAACAGCGTGTTTGTTGTTCCAATATTTAAATTTAATCTACATCATACGAGGACTTTACAATGAAAAATTACTTACTGGTACACGGCGCATGGGGCGCTGCAGCAGAATTCGACGAAGTTGTTAAACTTTTATCCGATGACGGTAGTCGCATCACGTCCATTGATTTGCCTGGTCACGGTGAGAACAAGGCGGCTATTGACAAAATCACCATGGATGCCTACGTGCAAACAGTGGTTGATACCATCAATACAATTAATGAAAAGGTTATTCTTGTTGGTCACTCTTTGGCCGGCGCAATAATATCCCAGGTAGCTGAAGTTATTCCTGATAGCATTGACCGACTAATTTATGTGGCTGCTATGCTGCCAAAGACCGGAGACACCCCGCTTGGCTTGATGGAAAGTGATGAAAAGGGCGAATTGCTGTCGAGAGTGACCTTTTCTGATGATCAAAGCTTCGGCACGATAAATGAGTCTGACGTTCGTGAAGTATTACTCCATGACGTAGATGATGAGGCCCTGATTACCAAATCGATGCCAATCTTTTTGATAAAACAGGCAGTCCAACCCTTTACAGCGTCTGCCCAACTGAGCGATGAGAATTTTGGATCAGTCCCCAAATATTATATTCGGGCGACTCAGGACAAAGTGCTCTCGCCAAAGTTACAAGATGAAATGCTTACCAACTGGAAAGTGGAACAGGTATTTACTTTGAAGTCAGGGCATTTCCCATTAACCTCAATGCCAGAACACCTTGTTGATACTATCAGGATGTCTAGCGCTGTAAATGAAACAAAGCAGAAGGTAGCTTAAACAGCAGGCGGGGTTTGTTCGTAATTCAGTAATTGAACAAACCTCGCTAGCGTCGAAGGTTCCGAGTGTCTGCTCCTGGCACTTAGCAGACGGTCAGATCGCCGATAAGCGAGAATTACGTTCTCGTTATATAAAAAAATTAAGCGGAATTAGTGTGCCGCTTACCCACTAGTTAAAAATCAGGAGCACGTAAAGTATGAGTAAGAAACTAATAGGCGAATGCCTATGTGGCAACATAAAGTTCTCCGTGACAGATAGTTTCAAGGCTTTTTATCAATGCCATTGCAAGCAGTGCCAACAATTAACTGGCTCCGCATTTGCATCTAATATTTTCACCGACCCAGGCAACATTGAGTGGATTAGTGGCCAAACCAAAATTACGAACTATGAGCACCCTTCAAGAGGGTTCTCTAAGTCGTTTTGTAAAACATGTGGCTCAGCTGCACCATTCATAAACAAAGCTAAAACGTCACTAATTGTGCCTGCAGGTTCGCTAAATGAGCTTCCCGATATACAGCCGCAAGCCAATATATTCACCAACGAAGAAGCCTGTTGGCTAAAGCCAGGTTTGCAAGCTGAGAATTTCAGTGGTTTCCCAAAGTAGAGTTTTTAACAAGGCCAGCCAGAGGAACCAAAAAACCGCCGCTTCGCTTTGGTTTTCGACCCCTGCTGGAGGCGTTAAGGTCCGCTTCTGGCACATAGCCGCCATTCCCACAGGGTGATTTTGCTTGTTTTTAAGGTCTGCTGTACCCCCGTAAGCGGCCATTATAACTAGAACATGTCTGACACTGCCTGTAAGACTGAATACTGACACCGATACATCTAAGCCTTACGTCTTTGTGCGGCTTTTGGAAGGTCGTCAATTGCACGTAGCTCTGGATCATCGAAGAGGCCTGGGTTTTTTTGATAGTCCAGATACATGTCGGTTGCATCAAAACCCCAGAACAAATGTCCGTCAGCCAGTATCGTGGGCACACCAAAAATGCCAGCGTCAATCGCCTCTTCTGTATTATTGCGGAGTGTCTGTTTCACGTCCGGCTGGTTTATTAACTCCTCTGGTTTATCGACGCCTAAACCGCGAGTGAATTGAATCCATGATGAATCATCGTCAAGGGACAGGCCGTCCTGCCATATATAATTGAATATTTTATTAATCACCTGTAAATCATTATCCAAGGCGATGGCCAGGCGAAGGGCTTTTAGCGGTACAAATGGATGAGCCGGTGGCATTCGTAATGGGATACCGTGTTTTTTACCCAACCAGACAGCGTGTTGGTAAGTGAAAATACGCTTTGCTGCTATTTCAGCCGGTCCTTTGTTTTCCCAATGATTGAGTAGCCCGGCAAATAGAACGGGCCGGGCGTCAATTTCAATATCAGCTGGAAACGCTGGAAAACGTGACTGCTGCAGATAAGCAAAAGGTGAGATGAAGTCAAAATACCAGCTTATTGTCCTGGACATATGTGTTCTTAGCCGTTCAAATTCATCCTTAAGTTTACCCAGATTCGTTGAACTATCCAGCGGATAAAAAATATAAATAGTCATATAAAATAATGGCTTAGCTATTAAGAGTCTTTTATTTTCTCGCTATCGTCAACCAGCTCCCGCAGACAGCGTTATTAGTACTCGTAAACCGAATAAATTAAACGTGGAGACTGTGATGAGAAAACTAATCGTACTAACGAGCTGTATTCTGGCAAGTTCACTGGTAGCGTCCGTGGTGTTTGCGGACGAACCTGATCGGGGTGATCGCATGGATCATCGTCTGGACCTTAAGGGCGACCGGATTGACGAAGGTCTCGATCGCAAAGGTGACAAGATAGATGATCGCCTGGATGCAAAGGGTGATCGCATTGAAGATCGTTTCGACAATCGAGCTGAGCGTGCACGTGAGGCAGGCAAAGATGCACTGGCCGATAAACTGGAAAGAAAAGGTGACCGTGCTGATAAACGCCTGGATAGAAAGGGTGATCGGGCTGGTAGGCAGCTCGATCGCAAAGGTGACAGAGTCGACCGTCGCCTCGACAGGAAAGGTGACCGTCTCGAGCAAAAGTTTGACCGTCGTTCAAATAATGACAATGGAAGGCCTCAGCGTCCCCAGGGTCCATCACCGCGTCGCGGTGGGTAAGATTGAAAGTGAGCTGACCAGGGGCTAGCCTCCAGTCAGCATCTTGGTGATAATGAACGCTCGGCAATCAAACTTAGCCAAAGGGGAGTTACGCTGGATCAGCCACAAACCCTGGAACAATTTCTTGTGAGTGTGGAAAAGCGCGCCTTTCGCATAGCTGAAATTGCTACCAGTAATCGTGAGGATGCGCTCGATATTCTGCAGGATGCAATGTACAAACTGGTACAAAAATATGCCGCAAGTGACCCAAAAGAATGGGGGCCTTTGTTCCAGACAATCTTGCAAAGCAAAATCAATGATTGGTACCGGCGCAACGCGGTGAGAAATCGATTTCGTGTATGGTTTAATTTTGCCGGCGAAGATGCACAAGCAGATCCGATTCAGGGACTGGAAGATGAAAAAGCGGTGAACCCGGAAAGGCAAATCCAGTCTGATAGAGGTATAGATGAGTTGGAATTGGCCTTAGGTAAATTGTCGCTTAGGCAGCAACAAGCCTTCATACTACGGATGTGGGAAGGTATGGACGTCGCGCAGACAGCGCGCGTTATGAAATGTTCCGCAGGAAGTGTGAAGACGCATTACTCCAGGGCTATACACGCATTGAGAGAACAATTGGGCGAGCATTGGTCATGACTGAAAATCAAAGCGACGATATTTTAATCGAGAATATCCATTCAAAACTGGACGCGAGTCTGCTGGATATTGATGCGGCTACGCAATCTAAAATTACTCAGGCGCGTCATCGCGCTCTAGATCAACAAGCTAATGTTAGGTCAATAAAATTCTGGTTACCCGCCGGTGCAGTGGCGACGGCCTGTATTGCCCTGGTGATGTTATCTCTGGTTTCTAAAACCACCATTGATGAGACCACGCCCATTGATGATTTCGAACTGATTAGCAACATCGATGATCTGGAGCTCCTTGAAGAGCTGGAATTCTATGAGTGGCTTGAAGAATATGAATTGCCGACATAGATTGCTTGTATTTCTAATGTTTATATTATCTCCATCACTTCAAGCTGAACCTCAAAAGGAAGAAGAATCACCGACGCCTGCATTATTGGAGTTTTTGGGTGAATGGGAAAACAGTGATGGTCAATGGATAGATCCAGAGGAATTCGCAGATGAGGATTTTGCTAATCTATTAAAATTGACGAACGAAGAAGATGATTAGATTGCTAACTCAAATTGCCATGACCATTATTTTGCTGATGGATTTTGCTATTGCGCAAGATGAATTGTCCTGGGAGCGCTTGTCGTCCGAGCAGCAGCGTGTGTTGTCTCCTATGAAAGATAAATGGGGAGAAATATCCGCTGAGAGACGCGAAAAATTGCAGCATGGTGCAGAACGCTGGAGCAAGCTTACACCGGAGCAGCGCAAACAGATGCAAAGCAAACAAAAAAGATGGCAATCGCTGGCGCCGGAAAAACGTGAGCAAATGAGCGATAGACTTAAGCAATATAAGCAACTATCCCCGGAAAAACAGGAGCGTCTGAAAAAACGTCGCGAATGGTTCAATGGTCTGGATCAGGAAGAGCGACAGGTATTACGAAAGAAATGGCAGTCCATGACGCCGGAGCAGCGTCAGCAATTCAAGACTGATCAGCGTCAGTTTACACCCGAAGAGCGAAAGCGCCTGGAAGAAAAAATCAAGGGTATGACACCGGATCAAAAGAAGTCACTGCGTGAAAAATGGCAAAAAATGTCACCTACAGATCGACGTAAATTTATTCGCAATAAAGCGCAAAGGTCTGACACACGAACGGACAAAAAACGAGATGCCAGAAGATAAGTTGCCTCTTATGTCACTTATTTGTCGGGCGCTTTGAGTTTCCTACCTTGCTGATTTAATAAATGTATATAGCGTTTAATTTGCTTATCCTGCAAGACCAATTCGCTACCGGTACGGATGAAAGACAGGGCAATCATGGCTACCAGCAAAAGAATGAGTAAAGCGATAATCCAGGCAACAAAATAAGTTAAACGGACACCTTGACTTGTTTGTTGCCCATTAAGTGCAGGGCTCGTTTCATCTACATCATCTATCGTCGCCTCGTCGGGAAAACTGTGTGTCAGACTCTTATCCAGATTTGAACCTCGTTCTATTGCGCTGGCCAGGACTTCGACCTTGATCGGGTCACGGTAAAGACGCAGTGCTTCGAGCAGCACCTGAATACTGGCCCAGAGACCCACCAGCAGGAGGACAATACCAATCAGTCGAACAAAGGCCTCAGGCCAGGCCTTTAGCAATGGCTTTTCTGCTGGTGTCGCGTTGTCATTCCGTTGTGTATCTTTTTGGTGTGGCACGTCGTCGTCAAATTCGTACATTTACTTTTTCCCTTGCCTGGTATCGTCATTATATATCGACTCTGACCTGCTTTGCTTTTATCGTTATAATTCGATGCATGTCAAAAACGAAGATATCAGCCAGGTCGTATATAATAAAGGTGCTAATTTGAGCCTTGGTCCCCTCATGATGGACTTACGAGGTCCGCAACTGGAGCCGGACGAGCGCGAATTATTGCTACATCCGCTGGTGGGCGGCGTGATCCTTTTTTCACGCAATTACCTTGATGTAGAGCAGTTACAACACCTAACCCACGAGATCCACGCTTTACGTCACCCGCCCTTGTTGATTGCCGTGGATCATGAAGGCGGTCGGGTTCAACGCTTTCGTCAAAGTTTTTGCGCCCTACCGCCCTGTCATCGTTACGGGGATTTGTACGATCAGAGCAGACAGCTTGGTCTGGGCAGTAGCGAGAAGGCTGGCTGGCTAATGGCGGCAGAATTACTCAGTGTTGGAGTTGACTTAAGTTTTGCGCCAGTTCTCGATATAGACACTGGGATAAGCCTGGTTATCGGCAATCGGGCTTTTCATCGTCAACCTGAGGTGGTGGCGGAACTTGCAAAATCTTTCTGCAGAGGCATGAAAAAAGCAGGCATGGCCTCGATTGGAAAGCATTTTCCAGGTCATGGCAGTGTTAAAGAGGATTCGCATCACGCAGTGCCCATCGACGGGCGTCGTTTTCAGGATGTTGTGATGCTGGACATGGTGCCATTCGAACGACTGATAAGCACTCACTTACAAGGCATCATGCCCGCTCATGTGATTTTTTCACAGGTTGATAATAAACCGGCCGGTTTTTCAAAAATATGGTTGCAAGATGTACTACGTCAGCAGCTGGGATTTCAGGGGTGTATCTTCAGCGATGACATAAGTATGGTGGGGGCGGAAGCGTTGGGGACCTATACCGAACGTGCGCAAGCTGCTATCGACGCCGGTTGTGACATGGTTCTTGTATGTAATAATCAAAAAGCCGTAATCGAAGTATTGGATAATCTGCATATTGAGATCAATCCGGCTTCACAGTTACGATTGATACGCATGCATGGACGAAAGCAAAAATTGACATTGAAAGAACTACAAAATGAACCTCAGTGGAAGGAGATAGCAAAGGAAATTTTGTCGCTGGAAAAGGCACCTGAATTAGGATTAGGAGATGATGAAGTTCGAACTTAGGTTTTATTTTTTACTGATGCTATTGATTATGCCACTTTTTTCATGGGCAGAACTTGTTGCGCCAGAATGTAAGGTACTGGATGAATTTGAGGAAGTGACGCCAGCGCAAAGCGTCTACGGGAAGGGCTTGTTGTGGAAAGTAAGCAAAGCCGGAACTACACCTAATTATGTTTTCGGTACCATCCATGTCGCCGATGAGTCAATAACGAAAATACCTGCCAAGGTCATGGCTGCATTAAATAATGCAAAGACATTTGCTATGGAAGTTATACCAGAAGCCTCGGAGTATGTGACATTAGCAAGTTTAATGTATTTTACAGATGAGCAAAAATTAAGTGATTTGATTTCAAAACCACTATTTGCAGAAGTAGTGAGACTTCTCGGCGCCTATCATTTATCTGAGGAGGTCGTTACTTTACTAAAACCATGGGCGGCCTTTCTAACCTTGAGCTATCCTCCCGAATTTGGACAGGTACTGGATCTGCAGTTATTGGCTTTAGCACGGAAAAATGGCGCTGAAGTGAGCGGGCTGGAAACTTTGCGTGAGCAAGTAGATATATTCGATACAATGGCAATTGATAAACAGCTTAGATTACTCAGCGACACGGCCTGTCATTACGATCTTGTTGAAGTCGATTTTGAAATAATGAAATCCCTGTACGTCGATAGAGATTTGGCCGGACTTTATGCTTACACGCAGCGATATTCACAATCAGATGACGACTTATATGATGAGTTAATCAAAAAACTGTTAATTGACCGAAATCACACAATGACGGAACGCATGCAAGTCATGTTGCAAGCTGGCAATGCCTTTATCGCTATTGGCGCGATGCATTTAGTCGGAGAAGAAGGGGTTCTTTCCCTGCTGGCGAAAAACGAATATGAAATTTCCCTTGTTTATTAGAATGAAGAGGTAGTAATGGATCTGGAACAATATTTTAAGGCGGCAATCCACTATTTCAGCACTGAATCATGGGTTATTCAGGTATTTGTTATTGTCTTTATTTCGCTATTAATCGACTGGATACAAAAGCGATTATTACGCAAGTTAAATAAAAAACTGGCAAAAACAAAAAACTACTGGGATGACACACTGGTCGAGGCAGCACAACGCCCTCTGACGGCCTTAATTTGGGTGTTGGGCCTGTCATTTGCTGCCGAGATTGTTCAAACAAAATCTGAAGCGGTGATATTCGAAGCCGTTGAACCCATACGTGAAGTAGGCGTGATCGTGGCCCTGGGCTGGTTCCTGGTACGCTTTATACGTATAGCAGAACACAACATTGTTAAACGTAGGATGGAGGCAGGTGAGCCCTTTGATCGCACAACCGCGGATGCTGTTGCCAAGCTGCTGCGCATTTCCGTCGTCATTACAGCGGGTCTGGTTATATTGCAAACCCTGGGGTACAGCATTTCCGGCGTGCTCGCCTTCGGTGGTATCGGTGGTATCGCCGTTGGTTACGCCGCGAAAGATTTGTTGGCGAATTTTTTCGGTGGATTCACTATTTATATGGACAGACCATTTGATGTGGGAGACTGGATACGGTCACCCGACAGGAATATAGAAGGCACCGTTGAAAAAATTGGTTGGCGTGTAACTTGTATCAGAACTTTCGACAAACGCCCGCTGTATGTACCAAATTCGGTATTTACGACTGTCTCAGTTGAAAACCCTTCGCGTATGACTAACCGGCGAATCTATGAAACCATTGGAATTCGCTACGATGATGTTGGAAAGATGGCTTCGATTATTAGCGAGGTGAAGACCATGTTAAAGGAACACGAGGATATTGATGCCAGACAAACTCTTATTGTTAACTTCAATGAATTCGCCTCTTCATCGCTGAATTTCTTTGTTTATACCTTTACAAAAACCACCAACTGGGTAAGGTTTCACGAGATCAAACAAGATGTCCTGCTGCAGATCATTTCCATCATCGAAGCTCACGGTGCCGAATGCGCATTCCCAACATCCACTATCCATCTTGCCGGGCCCCCACCTCAGGAAGTACCTGATTAACTCGCATAAACCTGTTGGCTAAGGCTTTCCAAGCCTGCCTTGAGCCTGTAATCTGCCTTTATAATGAATCTTTCTTTTACAAAAATGCACGGACTTGGAAACGACTTTGTTGTTCTTGATGCCTTGCGAGCACCGATAGACTTAAATAAGGAACAAATCCGCCTTATTGCGGATCGTCGCCTCGGCATCGGTTGTGATCAGGTCTTGATGATTGAACCTGGCCATAGCACCGGGGCAGATATTTATTATCGTATTTTCAATGCCGATGGCGGTGAAGTTGCACAGTGTGGTAATGGGGTACGCTGCGTTGGTGAATATCTTCGCCTTAGGTCACTGATTACTAGCGATTCGATTAGGGTCGAAACAAATAGTGGGCTCGTGACTATTTATTTCGAGGATAATGAGCAAGTCCGCGTTGACATGGGCATTCCCGTATTTGAACCTGAGGCCATTCCACTGGCGACCGTACAAAGGCAGCCTCAATATTTGCTTTCACTGAGCAGTGGCGATGTGGAAATTATGGCAGTCTCAATCGGTAATCCCCACGCCGTACTTATTGTGGATGACGTCGCGAATGTTCCTGTTTCGTCTTTGGGAGCGGAAATTCAGCAAGATAAATTGTTTCCGGAAAGTGTGAATGTGGGTTTCATGGAAATTATTGATCCCACGCAGATTCGTTTACGCGTCAACGAGCGCGGGGTCGGCGAAACCCTGGCCTGCGGTACAGGCGCCTGCGGTGCTGTCGTTGTGGGTATAAATGCTGGTAGACTGGCGCATGAGGTAGAAGTCCAATTAAAAGGAGGGATTCTCAAAATTGGCTGGGCAGGAGAAGGCGAGTCTGTCTGGATGACCGGCCCGGCAACAACCGTATACGAAGGTCAAATTGAAATATGAGTATTGCACCAGAAGATGATTACGAAATGCCTGCGCTGAGTGCCGGTGTCATCGCTGAGTATCTACGAGCCCACCCGGAGTTTTTTAATGAATATCCGGATTTACTGACAGATATCAAGGTGCCTCATGCCAGTGGAGATGCAATCTCGCTAGTGGAAAGACAGTTAACGGCGTTGCGTGAACAGAATGATCAGACTCGAAAACGCATGCATGAGCTCATTGAAATCGCTCGCCAAAATGAAGAGTTGGCCAAACGTATGCACCAGTTGGCGCTAACCTTGATGGATGCGGCCGAGCCAAAAGATATATTTTCAACGCTTTACGATAACCTGCGGAAAAACTTCCTGGCTGATAAGGTCATGGTCAGGCTGTTTGCCGATCCGTCTTTCGTCGATACGTTTGCCGGAGACGAGTTTGCCGGGTCGCAGGTGGCGCAACAATCTTTATTCAAGTCTATCATCGATAAACGCATGCCCATTAGTGGTCGTCTGAAGCGTCAGCAGCAGGTGTTCCTGTTCGGAGATGATGGGGACGAAATTGCATCCGCTGTCCTGGTGCCGCTGCACGGTGATGGCTGGGGAGGAATCATGGCAATCGGTAGTTTTAACGCTGATCGATTTCAGGAGAGCATGGGTGTGGAACTGCTTGCCAATATGGGAGAGATTTTGAGTTTCATCCTTAAACCCTGGGTCATCGAAAAATAGTCGGAGACAAGAAATCTCCTCACTTCCCTATTGTTTGTTTGAGTCGGTACAAAAAAATGCAGATGACGATTCCACACTGCACAACAAGTGACATCCATGCAGCAGACTGAAACCCTTCACATTGATGCATTTATAAAGTCATTGCATCATCTCTCCGAGCATACGCGCAAGGCCTATCTACATGACATTCTGAGTTTTCGCGAATACTGCGATATGAATAGCGTGGCTAAATGGCGTGAAATGGATGGACGTCAGGTACGTGGTTTCGTGACACGGCGGCATAGACAGGGTTTGGGAGGACGTAGTTTGCAGCGTAACCTCTCGGCTATACGTGCTTTTTATCGTTTCCTCATGAAAATCGGTGTAGCTACTCACAATCCGGCTCAGGGTATCGTCACACCAAAAACGCCGAAGAAGCTCCCCAATACCCTTGATGTGGATCAGAGTGCCCAGCTAGTTGAGATAAAAGGCGATGATATCCTCTCTATACGCGACAGGGCGATCTTTGAATTGATGTACTCATGCGGTTTGCGTTTGTCCGAATTGGTGAGTCTGAATCTGGGCAGTATCGATTTGGGCGATGCCATTGTGACGGTGACCGGTAAAGGCAACAAAACGCGTATGTTACCGGTTGGCCGCCAGGCACTCGAGGCTATGCGGCTTTGGTTGCCAGGTCGTGCTAGCCTTGCCAGCCCTGAAGAAAAAGCGCTTTTTGTCAGCAATCGGGGTTCTCGTATCAGCCCTCGCAGTATTCAACAACGATTACGTCAGTGGTCAGTGAAACAGGGGCTCGCCACCCATGTCCATCCGCATATGCTTCGTCATTCGTTTGCCACACATATTCTTGAATCAAGCAGTGATCTACGCGCCGTGCAGGAATTGTTAGGACATGCGGACATCAGTACAACTCAGGTATATACTCACCTCGATTTTCAGCACCTTGCCAAGGTCTATGATCAGGCCCATCCAAGAGCACAAAAGAAAAGCAAATAATCATTACTCTGCAATTTTAAAATCTCTGTTTTGATGTGCTATCCCCTTGAAAAATAAGTATGAATCTATATATAGGGTGTGCTGAGTTGACATAAGGAAAGATTGAATTATCAGAAAGTAGGCAGGCAGGTTCGTGTAAAATAACCCACTTTTTAATGGAGAGTGTCTTTGGAACAGTTTCGTGGAACTACCATTCTCTCGGTTCGTAGAGATAATCATATCGTCATTGGCGGTGACGGTCAGGTCTCCCTGGGCGACACCGTCATGAAAGGAAATGCCCGTAAGGTACGTCGTTTGTATAAGGATCGTATTCTCGCAGGATTCGCCGGCGGTACGGCGGATGCGTTTACCTTGTTTGAACGTTTTGAAAGTAAGCTGGAGAAACACCAGGGCAACCTCATGCGTTCTGCTGTTGAATTGGCCAAGGATTGGCGCACCGACAGGATGTTACGAAGACTGGAAGCCATGCTTTGTGTGGCTGACGACACAGCTTCACTCATTATCTCCGGCAATGGCGACGTCATTGAACCCGAAGATCAAATCATGGCTATCGGATCTGGTGGCGCCTATGCGAAGTCGGCCGCCAAGGCCCTATTGGAAAACACAGACATCGATGCCCGTAGCATCGTTGAAAAGTCACTTGGTATAGCCGCCGATATTTGTATTTACACAAATAACTCGCTGACCATAGAAGAATTAAAATAGAACAGGAAATTCAATGCAGTCATTAACACCTCAAGAGATTGTTCACGAACTGGATAAACATATTATTGGTCAGGACGCGGCAAAACGAGCTGTTGCCATAGCCCTGCGTAATCGCTGGCGCCGTGCGCGCGTTGTCGAAGAATTGCGCAATGAAATCACGCCGAAGAACATTTTGATGATTGGTCCTACTGGTGTCGGCAAAACGGAAATTGCTCGACGACTGGCGAAACTTGCAAATGCACCTTTCATAAAAGTCGAGGCAACGAAATTTACAGAAGTAGGATATGTAGGGCGTGACGTGGAATCAATAATTCGCGATCTCGCCGACGTGGCCGTCAAACAAACGCGAGAGGTGGAGCTGGAAAAAGTCCAACATCGGGCAGAAATGGCGGCCGAAGATCGTGTGCTGGATATTCTACTACCAAAAGCACGGACATTCGGAGATGCTCAGTTAGAAGAGCCCGAAGAGGCGAAAAATGGCACGCGGGAAAAGTTTCGTGAAAAGCTAAAATCGGGGGAGTTGGAAGACAGGGAAATTGAGGTTGAATTAAATATGCCAGCGATAGGTGTTGAAATTATGGCGCCACCAGGCATGGAGGAAATGACCAGCCAATTACAAAACATGTTTCAAAATGTCTCGGGTGGAAAAAAACGTACGCGTAAACTTAAAGTCGGAGAAGCCCTAATTTTACTGACCGAGGAAGAAGCGGCCAAGTTGATTAATGAAGATGATATAAAGTTGCGCGCACTTGAAGCGCTTGAACAAAATGGCCTGGTATTTCTTGATGAATTAGACAAGGTGTGTGGCAGGTCTGAAAGTACGGGGCCGGACGTGTCGCGCGAAGGTGTACAACGAGACTTATTGCCACTCGTAGAGGGTTGCACTGTATCAACGAAATACGGCATGGTAAAAACAGATCATATTCTTTTCATCGCCTCGGGTGCCTTTCATATGGCCAAACCTTCTGACCTGATCCCCGAGTTGCAAGGACGCTTGCCGATCAGAGTCGAGCTGAATGCACTGGGTGCGGAGGATTTCGTTCGCATATTGACAGAACCAGATGCTTCACTCACAGAACAATACTCAGCGCTAATGCTGACAGAAAATATGACCCTGACATTCAGTGACGACGGTATAAGACGAATTGCTGAGATCGCCTGGCAAGTGAATGAAAGGACTGAGAACATAGGTGCGAGAAGATTGCATACCGTGATGGAACGTTTGCTGGAAACGCTCTCTTTCGATGCCACCGAGAAAGCCGGTGAGACAATTAATATTGATGCTGTTTACGTTGATGAACATCTGAATGAATTGATGCAGGATGAAGATTTATCCAGATACATTTTGTAAGATATTGAACCCAACATACTATGCCTGATAAAAAACCAAGACCTGTTTCCATAAATCTGCTTACCAAATCTCGTCTGCTTAAAATTGAGTTTGATGATGATTCTATATTTGAATTGAGCTGCGAATTGTTACGTGTGTATTCTCCTTCGGCGGAGGTGCGTGGCCACGGGCCTGGGCAGGAAATACTGCAAATAGGCAAGGAAAACGTTGGCATTAAAGAAGTCGAAGCTGTGGGTAATTATGCCGTTAAACTGGTTTTTGACGATGGACATGACAGTGGTATTTACACATGGGATTTCCTGCATGATCTGGGTACTAAGCGGGAAGAATATTGGCAAAGTTATTTACATGGACTAGCGCACGCGGGTCATGAGAGAAAACCGCAGTGATAGAACAGGATTCAGCCGATTCAGCCGATTCAGCCGATTTTGGCTTTGAGCGGGTAAGGCTACAGGAAAAGACGCGGCGAGTAGGAGAAGTTTTCAGTTCTGTAGCCTCCCGTTATGATCTGATGAATGATCTGATGTCATTGGGCATTCACCGGGCGTGGAAACGTTATGCAATTCATGTGGCCCAGATAAAACCCGGAGCACACATACTTGATGTTGCTGGCGGCACGGGTGATATGTCCGCAATGTTTCATCAGGCGGTGGGAGAGCAGGGTCTGGTGATAGTGAGTGACATCAATAATGCCATGTTAAATGAAGGCAGGGATCGATTACTTGATAAGGGTGTCATCACCGGGTTGCAATATGTCCAGGCCAATGCCGAAGCGCTACCCTTTAAACGAAACAGTTTTGATTGTGTCTGTATAGCATTTGGATTGAGAAACGTCACCGACAAAAATGCAGCTTTAAGATCCATGTTCGATAAAATAAAATACGGTGGCAGCATTGTTATACTTGAGTTCTCTACGGTTGTCCTACCCTTCTTGAAGCAGCTGTACGAGACCTATTCCTTTGAGTTTATCCCTCGACTTGGCCAGTTAATTGCCAATGACAAGGATAGCTATCGTTACCTGGTGGAATCCATCAGCATGCATCCCGATCAAGATGCTTTGAAAGACATGATGGAAGCGGCTGGTTTTTCTCGCGTGGATTATTACAATTTAACCGGTGGTATTGTGGCAGTACATAAAGGTTATAAATTTTGATCGCGCTGCGCCAAATTAGCAGATCAACAAGTTTCAAAAATCAGCTCGGCGAGTAGTTTTTTCGAACATGAGAATACTTGGCAAAATTGAACAACAGCTTAATCATGTTCTTGCATTGGATGAAGACACATTAGAAAGTCTGGCTGATTTATCCGGCCAGGTGATTTCACTGGAACTCATTAACACAGGCTTTATCATTTATATTCTGCCTTCCAAAGATGGGGTTCATTTGCAATCAGAGTATATCGGTAATACGAATGTGAAGATTCGTGGTACACCATCTGATATGGTGGCTTATCTTATTAAGTCGAATGAAAAATCATCGAACTTTACGGGCAGTATCGAGGTAATAGGCGATGTTGGCCTGGCTCAGGATTTCCAATCAATTTTAAAAAACATTGATCTCGATTGGGAAGAACAATTGGCGCATTGGTTTGGTGATACAGTGGCGCATAAACTGGGTAGAGTACTTAAGGGTGCGGCTATTTTTTCCAGTAATACTGGTAATAAAATACGGCAGGATGTCAGTGAGTATCTGAGATTTGAAGCAGAATTGACTCTCGATACGACGACTTTGAGTGAGTTTAGCAATGCAGTTGATACCCTACGTAATGATGTGGAGAGATTAAAGTTGCGAATAAAGCGGCTCGAACGAGATCTAAAAGTAGAATCTGAATAATGTTTACATCCGGCCAGGCATTAAGATTACTAACTATACAGAGAGTTCTGATTCGTCATGGACTGGATGAACTTGTATTCGCCATGCATATCTTCCGTTCGGCACGTTTCGTTGAACGTTTATTGCCCTGGAACTGGATGAACAAGAGTCGTGGGCCTCAGGCGGAGCGAGTGCGTCTTGTGCTCGAAGAGTTGGGACCTATATTTGTCAAATTCGGCCAAATTCTTTCTACGCGTCGTGATCTTCTTCCCGAAGACTACGCGAATGAACTGGCAAAACTGCAGGATAATGTGCCACCGTTTCCAGGTGAGCAGGCAAGGCAAATTATCGAAGACGAATTTGGCAAAAAAATAGATGAAATATTTCTCGAGTTTGATGAAATTCCCTTGGCTTCAGCTTCAATTGCACAGGTGCACAGTGCCACCATGATGGATGGTCGTAAGATGATCGTCAAAGTGGTCAGACCCGATATTGAAAGGATTATTAAGCGGGATCTTGGCTTGATGCATCTGTTGGCAGCAAAGGCAGAAACCTATTGGGAGGATGCGCGGAAACTCAAACCCACCCATGTGGTTGTTGAATTTGAAAAGACACTACTGCATGAACTTGACCTGATGCGCGAGGCTGCAAATGCTTCACAATTGCGTAGAAATTTCGCTGATTCAGATATTTTATATGTCCCGGAGGTTGAGTGGGATTTGACTACCAGCAAGGTCATGGTAATGGAACGGATTTCAGGTATTTCTGTGAATGATATTGATTCGCTACATGAGGCAGGCGTGGACATGAAGCGACTGGCGGAAAATGGGATAGAATTATTTCTAACACAAGTTATTCGCGACAGCTATTTTCATGCTGACATGCATCCGGGGAATATATTTATCAGACCCGGTGAAAATGGCGCAGCGCAGATCGCGGTGGTGGATTTTGGCATCATGAGTTCCCTGAGTGAATTTGATCAGCGTTACCTGGCAGAAAACTTCCTGGCCTTTTTGAACCGTGATTACAAAAAAGTGGCGGCTTTGCATGTGGACTCTGGCTGGGTGCCTGCTAATACCCGCGTAGATGAATTCGAGTTCGCCATACGGACGGTTTGCGAACCGATGTTTGATCGATCTCTGCGAAACATATCTTTTGGCACTATCCTGTTACGCCTGTTTCAAACTGCAAGGCAATTCAACATGCCTATATTGCCACAATTGATTTTGTTGCAGAAAACATTGGTGAATGTCGAGGGACTGGGACGGCGCCTGTATCCTGAGTTAGACGTCTGGAAAACCACCAAGCCTCTTTTTGAACATTGGATGAGTCAACGGGTGGGTTTTAGCGGTTTGATAGACGGTGTTAAATACAATATTCCTCACTGGCTCGATCGACTACCCGATTTGCCTAACAAGGTAATTGATCTGGTTGAGCGCATGCGCGAAGGCAAGATTCACGTAGAATGGCATTCGGAAGAGCTGGAGCGCTTGCAAGCTGAGATGCATCAGTATAATCGCCGTAATATTCTGGCCATTATTGGATCTTCACTGGTGTTGGGAGGTGTCGTGCTTTACGGACTCTATGGTCTTGATGGCAACACCCCGGTAATGATTGGTCAATTCCCGCTTGTGTCATGGATCCTTGGCGGAATCGGTGGTGGCGTATTGTGGCTGGCGACGAGACGAAAAGATAAGTAATGTTGCGCCCAGAGTGTAAATTTAATTCCCACCTTTTAATGCCTTAGTGATACTTTTCTGTAAGAGATCTCATCTTTCTTCCGAGCCAGCATCTGCCGCGGACTAATCAACTTAACGCCGTGCATGTCAAGTAATTGCAGGTTTTTTGATAATACAGACAGGGTTCTGGGATAGGGATGACCTATTGCCACGGCCACACCATTACGTTTGGCAATTGCGATCAGTTCATCAAACTGTATTTGAATTTTGCTTTCCGACTGTATGTTATCAAGAAAAACATCACGGCGCAGATAGGGCAGTTGCAGCTCCTTCGCGACGTCGGCTGCAATGCTATTACCGCTGGTGACACTATCGATATAGAATTTATTTTGGCTTTTTAACGATTCCATCAGCCAGTTCATATGACCGGGGTGTTGAGTTAATAAACTGCCCATGTGATTATTCACACCACTAGCATGTGGTACAGAACGCAAGCTACTTTCCAGAGTATGGATGAACTCTTCGTGGGTCATTTGCAGAGTAAGCGCGCCGGGACCGAGAAATTTATTTTTGTTCTCTTCAAGCGCCTGCATTGGCATGTGCAATAGTACGTCCTTACCCATTTCATTGGCGAGCGCCGACATTTGTCGTGCATGAGGTGAGTGAGGCATGATGGCAAAAGCAACTTGTCCAGGAAGGCCAATAGCTCTTAAATCTTCCCGCATACGATAACCAATATCGTCAATAATGATTATAATGACTGGCTTCTCGATCTCATTCGCTTTGGCTGTGTGACCATAAAACGGATATAGGATCCCAAGAAAAAGCAGGAATGTCAGCGAAGCTAACTTTCTCATCAATTGAAATTACTTTTCAAGTTTGCTTTTTCAGAATTACCAGCCCTTTTAAAACATTCAGCGCTTCGTAAAGAGCGTAGTCTCTTTTTGCCAGAGGAGATTCTTCGTTTTGTTTTTTCCGTTTCTTTTCTTTGTCACTAAGGTCTCCATCCGCTTCAAGCGTGTCATTTTCTAAATGTCTGGCCAAATGGGATTCCTTAATACCATTATCAGGAACATCCAGTTTTTCTATCTTGACCTTGTCAATAATGATATCAGGAATTATACCGGAAGCCTGAATAGATCGTCCGGAGGGAGTGTAATATCGTGCAGTCGTTAGCTTCAGGGCAGATTCGGATTCGAGAGGTAATATAGTTTGCACTGAACCTTTACCAAAGGTCTTCTCTCCCATAATGATGGCTCGATGATGATCCTGCAGAGCACCGGCTACAATTTCCGAAGCCGAAGCTGAACCGCCATTAACTAGAACGATTAACGGGGCCTTGCTGATAATGTCGGCAGGTTTAGCACTGAATTTCAACTTGGAATCTTTGACCCGACCTTCCGTGTAGACGATCAAGCCTTTTTCCAGGAAAAGGTCCGAAACAGCAACGGCGGCCCCGAGTACGCCTCCAGGATTATTGCGTAAATCCAGGATTAAGCCATTGAGACTGTTATTGTTTTCAGCCTTCAATTTTTCCAGTTCCAGGCGCATGTCTTCACCAGTATGTGCCTGAAATTGGGAGATGCGTAGATAACCGAGTCCCGGCTCCAAAGTGCTACTTCTGACACTTTTCACTTTGATGATGGCTCGGGTGATGACAATCTTGAGCGGTTTATCTTCACCGCTGCGTAGGATGGTTAGTGAGATATCGGTTCCAGGCTTACCGCGCATGGAATTCACTGCGTCATTAAGCGGCATACCTTTCACCGGCACATCATCGAGGCGAATGATCAAGTCACCGGCTTCTATGCCAGCCTTGGCAGCGGGAGTGTCGTCTATCGGCGAGATGACCTTTACAAAGCCTTCTTCCATACCGACCTCAATACCCAATCCACCAAACTCGCCAGAAGTGCCTTCTTGCAAATCGGAGAAAGCGCTTTTATCGAGATAGGCGGAGTGAGGATCTAGTCCCTCAAGCATTCCGCGGATAGCATTTTCCAGTAATTCGCGATCATCGACCTCATGTACATAGTCATTTTTAATCTTGATGAAGACCTGAGTAAATGTTTTTAGCTCATCGAGAGGCAACTCCCCTATTTCAGACTGCTCTATGGCGGGGTCGTCATCTTCGATTGCAGATAGGGCAACTGGACTCGCTAAGATCATTAATAATTGAAGTAATACATAAGGTGATAAAAGTTTCATTTTATACTCCGTAGTGTGAAGACCTGTGTAACATAGACGCGTAGTATCAGACCTGATTTAGAGCGTATGGTTGCCTATTCATTCACTTATCTGATTATAGGGTGATTTCGCTACAGGCACAGCATACAGGCGCATGATTGCAGCTGACAAGCAATGATCATTTTCCACACCACAGGTTCGGGTTTATCGGGTTACCGCTTTGGCGTATTTCGAAGTACAAGCCGGGCTTGCTTTGACCACCGGTATCTCCAACCCGGGCAATCAAGTCGCCTGCCAACACCCAGTCCCCAGATTTTTTGAGCAGGCGCTCGTTATGGCCGTACAAACTCATAAAACCGTCTCCATGGTCGAGAATCATCAGCAAACCCATGTTTCGAAACCAATCCGCAAACACGACTTTGCCAGTGCTTATCGCTTTTACCTCAACGCCGTTATCAGCGTCGATGGTCACCCCCTGCCATTTTAATTTGCCCCCTTTGCGTAAACTGCCATATCGGGAAGCAACTTTACCTTTAACCGGCCAATCGAGTTTTCCCTGTAAACTGTTAAAAGGCGGCATCTCTTCAAATATTTGTATCGCCAGATCTTGTTGCTTGAGATCGTTGACGAGCCTTGCCAAATCCTGTTCATTGCCCTGCAGGATTTGCAATTGTGCACCTTGAGCGTCTATGTAATCCTGTAATTTGTTGGTGATGGCACTGCGCGATACTCGGTAAGCCTGAAACTCTGTCAGTTTGCTTTTATGATCACTCTGTAATTTTCTGAGCGCCCGTGTTTCTGTCTGCATGCGTTGTTCCAGGGATGATATTTCAGCGAGTGCAATACTGATGTCCGAGATACGTTTGCTTCGCGCCTGAACATCATATTCATAATAAACTAACATTCGACCGACGCGATCAGGCGCTTGTTGGTTTAGCAATAGTTTTACATAATTGTTACGACCTGTTTTGTAGGCGGCCCGTATCGTTTGAGCCAGTTGCTGACGTAGTGTGACGAGCAGCGCTTCCTGAGCAGTCTTGTTCCTGGCTAGTTGCACCAATTCATTATCTTTGTCGTTGATTTGTTGTTGGAAATGGTGAATTTTATCAGCCGCCTCCGTAGTAGATAATTCATTGTTCTGTAATTGCCTGAATAACTCATCGACGTTTAATTTCGCTGTCTCAATAGAAGATTCTACGTCCTTAATTTGCGTGCGGATGTTTTGCAGTTTGTGATCTTTTTCAATTTGCTCAGTGTTAATATCTATCGCTATTACCTGATTATTAATAATCAGTGCGATCAAGAGGAAGCATATTAAGAAAAAGTTCTCTGTAAGCGGAACGGTTCCAGTCGTTTTTGATAATGTGTGGCTAAGCTTCATCAGATACCCGGAAAATGGTCTGCCCGGTCATTTCCGCAGGCGTCCCCAGACCCATCAGATGCAGCATTGTTGGCGCCAAATCGCATAGTGCAGCTTCAGCTCTAACTAGTTTGGCAGGACCACCAATATAGATAAGCGGTACCAAATTGTTGGTATGTGCTGTATGCGGTTGTGACGGCTCTCCTTGTTTAGCGGTTTCACGCATTTGTTCGGCGTTGCCATGATCCGCTGTAATGAGCAATTCAGCCCCTGTCTCCAACGCAGCATCGACCACTCTCTGCAAGCAAGCGTCCAGCGCCTCGACGGCCATCACCGCAGCATCGTAATTGCCGGTGTGTCCCACCATGTCTGCATTGGCAAAATTGCTGATAATAGCATCGTATTTTTGACTTCTTATCGCTGCCACCATTTTTTCGGCAACTTCATTTGCATTCATCTCCGGTTGTTGGTCGTAAGTGCTGACGTAGGGTGAGGGCACCAGTATGCGATCCTCATTGTCAAACACCCGTTCCTCACCACCATTGAAGAAGAAGGTGACGTGGGCATATTTCTCTGTTTCAGCAATGCGTAATTGACGTAAACCCAGGCCAGCGATGTATTCACCGAATACATTTTTGTGCTTGACGGGAGTGAAAAGCACGGGGAAGTCAAAGTCAGCCTTGTATTGTGTCAGGCTGATAAAATCCGATGAGTCGAGGAAATGTTCTCGAAGGAAACCACTGAAATCCGATTTGGTAAAGGCGAGGGAGAGCTGCCTGGCCCGATCTGAACGATAATTGGCAAATATTATTGCGTCGCCCTCTTCGATGTTGACGGTTCTTCCCTGTTCATCGGTAATGGCCGTCGGCAGAACGAATTCATCGGTTTCACCGCGTTGATAGGCCATATCGAGAGCGTGTTCAGCATCATTGGATTGAAATTCAGCTTTACCCTGAACGATAAGCTCATAGGCTGCCTGGGTGCGCTCCCAATTCTGATTTCGATCCATGGCGTAGAATCTGCCGACAATGCTGGCGATCCGGCCTTTGCCTATCGCCTGTAATTCTTGTTGAGCATGCCGTAGAAATTCGTCGGCACTCGAGGGCGAGGTATCACGTCCATCAAGGAAAGCATGTAGATAGATTTTGTCGATATCGTATTGTTTTGACTGTCTAATCAAAGCAAAAATATGATCCTGATGACTGTGAACACCGCCACTTGAGAGCAGGCCGAGTATATGAACAGCCTTGCCAGATTTCTCTATTTTCTGAAATGTCTCGCAAAGTACTTCATTTTCATAGAAAGAGCCGTCATCGATTGCGCGGGTAATGCGCGTAAAATCTTGATCGATTACACGTCCAGAACCAATGTTCATATGACCCACCTCAGAATTTCCCATTTGCCTGTCTGGCAGACCGACATCGATACCTGATGCGCTGATCAAGGTGTGGGGATAAGTGCTCCAAAGATTGTCCCAGGTAGGCTTCCTGGCGCCGGATATGGCATTAAATTCAGTGTTTTCGGAATAACCCCAGCCATCAAGGATGATTAATATGACGGGTTTACGCGGCAATGTAGTCATTGAAAGGGATACTGTGTCAGGGATGAATTTAGCAAGATTACAGATACCTGAACGGGCGCTGAATTCGATCCGGTGGTGAAAAAATCAGTTGATTGAACATAGAGTGTAGATGGACACATTCGATAAGAGCCTAGTTTAACATGAATTATAACCTGATCCGAGATTGTGGGCTTCATCTCGTCACAGACAATGGCTTGTAAAGATACCTTCGCCGGAGTTTCTAATGGGGGTGTTATCACGTATTATTCACACCTCATTTATACAAAGCCAATGGCGGAGCTAGAGCATTACATATGGAACGACTACCGGAATTTATTAGTAATCATCTGTTTTTAGTCTCACTATTCATTTCATTGCTGATGTTGTTCATCTGGAATTTCTATGGTGGCGTTCTTACAGGGGTTAAAGCGATTATTCCCGCCGAACTTACGCGCTTGATAAATCGAGAGGATGCAATCGTTGTTGATGTGCGATCGACGGCCGATTTCGGAAGCAATCATATACTTAATGCCCTGAATATCCCGGATGCAGAACTACAAAGCAGAAAAAGCGAATTAGAAAAATATTTAAAGCAACCGCTAATATTCTATTGTGGCAGCGGGACAATCTCGGCTAAAGTGGCGCGCACATTATCAGGACAGGGCTTTGAAAAGGTTTATAGTCTTAAGGGTGGGTTGCCGTCCTGGCAAAATGCAAATCTACCCTTGACCAGAGAAACATAATAGCAGGTAAGAATACATGGCAGAAGAACAGAACAAAGAAGTTAAAGCAGTGGCAGACGAATCTCAAAAGGGACAGTTCGGGCTACAGAAGATTTATGTAAAAGATCTTTCGTTTGAAATTCCTAATTCACCTATGGTGTTTCAGGAAGAATGGAAACCTTCGGTCAATATGGACATCGCCAATTCGGCGAGCAAAATTAGCGAAGATCTGTTTGAAGCGGTGCTAAGTGTTACTATTACTGTCACCTCTGAAGAAAAAACCATGTACCTGATTGAAGCGCAACAGGCAGGTATTTTTCATATTGCCGGATTACCTGATGAGGCAATTAATAAAATGTTGGCGACAGTCTGTCCGAATATTCTGTTTCCTTTCACTCGAGAAATAATAGCAGATCTGGTGACTCGCGGTGGGTTTCCCCAGCTATTACTCGCGCCTGTAAATTTTGAAGCCCTTTACGCACAAAAAGAAAAGCAGCAGGCAGAAGAGGAGACCGGGAAGCAAGCACAAAGTAGTATGACTCATTGAGTATGTTTTGATCCCGGTTGTCCATTGCCTGTGGCGAATATTATTTCTTTTTTTACGTGTATTTGACGGAGTTGAGTATTGGAGAATCAATCGGTATTAGTTATTGGAGCGGGTTCATGGGGTACGGCCCTGGCGCTGGTGCTGGCGCGCAATCAACATCGAGTTGATTTATGGGATCTGTCTTCCGATCATATCACTGACCTGCAACAGGCACGATCGAACGAACGTTACCTGCCTGGCATTGCGTTTCCGGATAACCTGAATCCGGTTTCCGACCTATCTGCGTATCAAGATATAAACAGTGTGGTTCTCGCAATGCCTTGCGCAGGATTGCAGGGCGCTCTTGCCCTGTTGCAAAAATATATCTCCTTGCCTGAATTACAAATCTGTCTGGCATGTAAGGGTTTTGAACCGGGCTCAAACTCCTTGAATTCTGAGGTCGTTAAAAACGTACTGGGGATCAATTCTGTGGCTGTCCTGTCTGGCCCTTCTTTTGCTAAAGAAGTCGCCGAAGAGTTGCCAACGGCCATCACTATTGCTTCCCATAACGTGGATACCGCCCGTCATTTTTCCTCCTTGTTTCATAATGAGCTTTTTCGTATCTATACGAATGATGATGTCGTGGGTGTTCAGGTGGGCGGTGCCGTGAAGAATGTTATCGCCATTGCAGCAGGAATTGCTGATGGTCTGGGTTATGGCGCTAACACGCGCAGTGCGCTAATAACACGTTCTCTCGCTGAAATTATGCGATTAGGGATTGCCATGGGTGGTCGACAGGAAACCTTTATGGGGCTCGCTGGACTCGGAGATCTGATTTTAACCTGTACCGACGATCAATCAAGAAACCGGCGTTTTGGCCTGGCACTGGCGCTTGGCAAGTCTCCAGATGAAGCTAAAAAGGAAATTGGTCAGGCTATCGAAGGTCTGGTGACGGCCGCTATAGTGCAGGAGCTGGCGATGCGTTATGAAATTGAAATGCCAATTACCGAACAGGTAAATAATGTGTTGCTATCGCGCTGTTCCCCCCGCGAAGCCGTACAAAATCTGCTAGCACGCGAACCAAAAGCCGAAATGTAATAAAAGTAGGCAATGTCAGTCACTTTTTGGCACTGAAACGCTTATCTCAAACATGCTTTTTGAGTAGGGGTGATTATTACTCTGGGGTCATCGAAGTTGGAATTGATTTTGACGCCATGCTTCATAGACGAGAATAGCAACTGCGTTTGACAAATTGAGACTTCTGCTGTTTTCTTGCATGGGGATACGTATTACTTTATCAACAGGGGTGTCTGCTATCAGCTTCTGCGGAAGTCCTCGCGTTTCAGGGCCGAATAAAAAAGCATCGTTTCGCTCGTAGCTAACATCCGAATATTGCCGTTGACCCTTGGTCGAAATAGCAAAAAGTCTTTGCGGACGCACATCCTCTAAAAATATCTCTAGCGATTGATGTTCATGAATACTTGCAAATTCACTATAATCCAGCCCTGCACGTCTGAGTTTCTTATCATCGAGCTCAAAACCCAAAGGATGAATTAGATGTAATGTTGTCCCGGTATTCGCACATAGGCGTATAATATTACCCGTATTGGGCGGAATCTCAGGTTGGTACAGAACAATATGAAACATGGTAAAAGAATCAACCGTTAAAAGAATAGAATTATGTCAACCGACACATCAGACAATAAGTTAAGAACAAGTTTCTGTGGGATGAACTTTAGCACACCACTGGTATTACTTTCCGGTTGTGTCGGCTTTGGTGAGGAATACACGCGCATCAAAGGTTTTTCAAATAGTGACGTAGGTGCCATTTGTCTGAAAGGCACGACACTTGAAGCACGTATGGGAAATGCGCCCCATCGTATGGCAGAAACCTATATGGGAATGTTGAACGCAATTGGTCTGCAAAACCCCGGTGCGCGTACAGTCGTTGACGAATATTTGCCAAAGCTTGATTTTGACGAGACCCGTTTTATCGCGAATATTTCTGGTTCCACGGTGGAAGAGTATGAAGAAGTTACGAGGATATTTGATGACTCACGGGTCGATGCTATGGAGATTAATATTTCCTGCCCGAATGTAAAAGAAGGTGGTGTTTCCTTTGGAAACGATCCAGAAATGTCAGCTCGGGTTGTTGCAGCGTGTCGACGAGCAACGGACAAGCCGCTAATAACCAAGTTGTCACCAAACCAGACGGACATTGCCGATAATGCCCTACGTTGTCTGGAAGCTGGCAGCGATGGTTTCGCCGTTATTAATACACTCGTGGGAATGGCGATTGATACTGAGGCGAGGCGAGCCGTGCTGGGTAATAATCAAGGTGGTTTGTCGGGCCCGGCGATTAAGCCAATTGCCTTGCTAAAGACCCATCAGGTATATCAGGTGTGTAAGCCACACAATGTTCCTATTATTGGGCAGGGAGGAATTTGTAATACAGAAGATGCCCTGGAGTTTATTATTGCTGGCGCTTCCGCCGTCGGTATTGGTACGGCGCTATTCTATGACCCATTAGTGTGTAAGGAAATTAATACGGGCATTACAGAATATCTGAAAAAGCATAAGATGAAAAACATATGCGATCTTGTTGGAACTCTACAATTAAATGGTGGATGAATAAATAACCATCGAGAGTTTGACTCAATAAGTGAGGTCAGTTAAGACTTATTTTTTAAAAAAAACAGTTTTTTTCTGTTGTAAAATCAAGTCTATTCTGCCCCACTTCATTTATCTGAAAATACACTTTTTCTCAGAGGCTTGAGTATCCGATTGAAGATAACTTAACGGCGACGACCACTCTTCTTGAAGTTAGCACGTGGTTCTTCGAAATTCACACGCAATTGTTTGCCATTGAAGTTTTTACCATTGAGCCCGGTTATCGCGGCTCTTGCTTCATGACCTTCCATTTCAATAAATCCAAATCCGCGGCATTTGCGCGTGAAAACATCGCTTACCAGGTGTATGGAACGTACCTTACCAAACTCCGAGAATAGTTCTGTTACTGATTCCTCTGTTGCCTCACTAGGCAGATTCCCGACAAACATTTTTTTCACCTTGAACTCCTCTCTTAAAAAATTACTAGCACTGTCATATTGAGCATTACTTACTACCTCGCCAGAAATCACGAGGTCAGAAGATTAATTTAGCTGCTCTTCTCGATATGACGATACTTGTCATATATACGAGCCCGATAAACCCCCTACTCTTTAGCTTTCTTACCCCATCGCTCCGGGCATGCCTCGTACCAAATCCCCTGGTTTAAGAAAAGCTGGATTATAAATTCTCTGAAAAATCAAGCACCTGCATTTAAAAGGGGAATAATTGCCAGGCGAACCCGGCAAATTACAGGAGATATCGCCTCGATGCCACTGAAAAACCGTATAAATGTGTGCAACTGCGGGATTTTAACCGACTGTCAGTAAAAATACGAATTTATGAAGCATGATGAGTTGACCCCCAATACTATCGCTAGTGGCTAGCACCCATTTTCCTGATTATGGCTGAGTCTGAAGATAATCCGCTTTCGGGCTTGTTCAGACTTAAAATCAATTATTGCTGCTGAATTATTCATATTTTAGGGGGCGATTGTCCTCCTGCCAGCGTAGGAGTGCGTTTGAATAGTAGTCAAATATGCAGGGGTCACAACCGCGATTGCAGCATTCATCCGGTCCAGGTGGTGTTGGCGGTGGGCGTGCCGAGGGCAGTTTTTTAACCTTCTGCTCAGACATCATTCTTCCTCAGATTCGTAGTTGATGGCCACAATATAGTAGTTTTGGGCTCGTCCGCCAATATTCAGATTTACTTCCTCATCACAGGATTTTCCGATCAGCACGCTACCCAGAGGTGAATCAAGGCTGATACGGTTCTCTCCGTGGCTTAGTTCATCTGCTCCGACAATGCGGTAACGCATTTGATTACTGTTGTCATCTTCCAGTGTGACCCAGGCGCCAAAGAATATTTGAGAATCGTTGTTAACACTTGAAACGATTGTCAGATCTGGCATGCGTTTTTGTAAATATCCGATGCGTGAATCAATGCTACGCAATTCCTTTTTTCTGTAAATGTATTCTGCATTCTCTGAGCGATCACCCTCTGCCGCAGCTGCAGTCACAGCCAGAGTAACTTCAGCCCGTCGTTTCCACAATTCCTTTAACTCAACCTCCAATCTACTGTAACCCTGAGGAGTTATATAAGCAGAGGATATTGGTCGTGGTTCGCGCCAGCGTGACATGGTTATTTGTTCATATGAAATTCCCGATTTTTATACCACAAGCTGATGACAAAGAGTATTAATCTTCAAACTCAAATCTAAACATTTTTTGCACGCCTGTTACCGCAACCGGCTTGCCTGCAACAATTTGTGGTTTGTATTTGGATCTTGAGGTTGCCCTTATGGCTGCTTGATCAAAAATGCTTTCAGGTTGCGCCTCTACTACACGAATATCCTCCGTCGTTCCATATTTAGTCACAGAGAATTCAACAACTACATATCCTTCTATATTTCTCGCTATTGCTTTTTGTGGATAAACTGGCTGCATTTCCACTATGGATATCAATTCAGTATTGATTGTAGGGATAAAAGGATTATCGTTTGCAGGATTAAATGTTCCTTCATCGTGTGTAATTTTGCTTATTGTGCCTTCCGGATCTAATTGATTAGTCGTCTCAATGATCGGAACAGGAGGAGGGTCCATTGGTTTGACTGGTTTTTCTCTATAAGGCTCTTTTGGAGGAAGATGCTCGCCCTTAAGGTGTACGAAATCCAGATAGCTTATTGCCGCGGACTCATCAAGTTCATTATTACCGGAATTCTCTATCAGATATTGCATTAAAAAAAACAGGAAAAAAGTTATAACAACAGCAACGATTCCGGACAGACTAAAACGAATTGTGGGTGAATAGATTGACTGGTGCATATTTTCACTCCCCGTATTGATATTGAATATATTTTTCGGGTAACTACTAAAAGTATAGAAGGGGAGATTTATTACGCTAGCAAATGCTATGGGAGATCTTCCTTTAGCAAGCATGATAAAGTCACTGACTACAGGGGACTAATTCTTGTCGTATAATGATACGTTTATATTACTTAAGAGTTTGAGAGATGAGAACAGAAGCGGTGATACTGACGTCTTCTTTGTATTTAAGAATATCCTGGGCTCGATTAAGCTAGCCAGAACCAGGAAATAATTGTCAGTACCAGGTATGAATCATTACCTCAGGGTAGGTGTCCATCGATTACATATTTCATGATGTCGACAACCTGAGATGGGGTTTTCGCTACTGCCAACGCTGCGGCGTCCACTTCTTTCAAGGCATGTGTCAATTCAGGGTCGTGCAGAACAATTATAGCTTTACCAAGAGCGGCAGCATAACCGGCTTCAAAGGCCGCATTCCATTGTCTGTATTTGTCACCAAAGCGGACGACGACGACATCGGCTTCTTCAATGAGCTTGCGGGTACGAATAGCATTTATTTTTGATGACTTATGATCCTTCCAGAAAGGCTGGCTCTCAGCGCCCAGTATTCCATCGCCGCAATCATCGCTAGACGCATGATCCGTCACTGGCGCGCTAAGCGTAATGGGCAATGCCGCGTCCTTTATTCCCTCGGCAATTTGATCTCGCCAATCGGAATGTATTTCGCCAGAGAGGTAGATATTCCAGGTCATATTTCACCTTCACACAATGTTGATTAACTTTGAAGCATGATACACAGAAAGTGATAATAATTAATCCAGGTCGGATTTTTTCAGGCAAGATGGTCTGTAATTACGTCATGTAAACAGCATATTTTCGGTGGACTACGCCCATTCTGTGTCTGTAAATTTTAAAGTTTGTCGGAATATCACGACAACATACAATGTTGAGAAAACTAACTTGTTGTTTTATAAGTATAAATATTATTGGCGCGCTATTTGCGTATTTGTAATGCTATGAAATCCAGAAAGTTATATGTCACCCCATCATTTGCCGCGATTATTGCGGTCGGGTGTCTTCTCGGTCCCATACAAGCCAGCGCCTCTATTAGTCTGAGCTTATCTGGTCAGGGCGCCCCATCCACCTATGGTTTCGGGGCAAAAAGGCTGTATTTGGGTGGTGATTTTTCGTCTAACCTCAATCACCCTTACACCAACTGGACATGGAGTGATCTCGAAATGACCATCCAGAGCGATGGTGATGCCACTATTAGCGGCACTATGACGCGTGATTACAATTCAGAAGTCTGGGGTGTCAATATTCAATTGGACGATATCGAATTTCGTAAAACCAGTGGCAGCTATAAGGACGGTCAGAATTGGAGTGGCAGTGTTGATCAATAAAGCTTTCTTGATCTGGCTGAGGGCATCAATCCTTTTACCGGCATGGATCAAAGTAGTAGCCAGGGATGGGGCTTTGAATGGAAGAACCTGAGCATGTCACTGGACAAAATGGGAAACACGTCCAGTGTCCCTGAGGAGGGTTGGGAGGGTTTTGCTATGCCTGATATTGGGCATGCTTTGGTGGCTGAATTGCATTATGACGGCGCAAAGGGTTTGACCTTTGAATCCTGGTACAAGAACCCGGATACCTATAGTTGGTACGACGTAGGAGATACGAAGGCGCTGGTCACTGTAAATTCATCGGATGTACCTGAGCCAACAAGTGTGCTGCTGTTGTCGTTAGGCTTGTTTGGAATTGGTGCCACCAGGATGCGCAAAAAAGCTTGATCAAAACTGCATTCCTGTAAGATTTTTCTACTCCTATTTAGTTAGCTGCGCTAAAAGTAATTTCGCCTCTTCAATCTCTCTGAAATCCAGATTATTTTTTAACAATTTTTCCAAAGTATCTCTCGCTTCATCTTTACGCTCCATCCGGTTAAGCACCAGTGCCAGATGATACAGAGTGGAGGGATCGTTGGAAGCACGAGACAAAGCTTCTCTTATATAACGTAAACCGGTCTCTGATTGACCTGTCTCCGATAAGACCCAGCCATAGGTATCCAGAATAGCCGGATCTTGCGGGCTGAGTGCATATGCTTTTTTCGCATGTTGCAGGGCTTTTGTATCTTTTTTATGCTGTAGCAACCAGGCCAGATTATTATGAACAGAGGCATCATTGGGTAGTTTCTTCAACAGGGACTGGTGCAGCTCGATAGCCTTGTCTAATTCATTCACGTTAATATAAGCTACTGCAAGGCCGTATTGCGCTTCCACATCATTTGGGTTTTTCTGAACCCATTTTTCCAGAGGTATCAGCGTTTGCCCGGATTTTTTATTGCTCGGCTGCAGTTGCAATATTTTCAGGTGAAGTTGCGTGCTTGGCCAGATAGCATTTATTTTCTCATAGACTTCCAGGGCTTCATTTTCTCTGCCAGCGTAAACCAGAATATCTCCTCTGAGACTATGACCTAAAGCCGAGTCAGGCTGATTTATTATTACTTGATTTGCGAGTGTCAATGCTTTGTCGTAATTGCGAAGTTGGGTCTCTAGTTTTATCAATTCAATTTTAGCCGGAATATAGTCCGGCTCCTGAATTAAGCATTTGCTCAAGGTGCTATAAGCACCGTCAGTGTCCTCAAGTAAGACCTGTTTTTTTGCAATTTCAAGTAACTGCCTGACAGAAAAATCAACGGTGTAACGTAAGCTAAGATTTACCGAATCAATCGCTTCCTGTCTTTTACCCGCGACAAGTAGCGTGTTTACCTCAGCCACCAGTACATCGAAATTCCTGGGGTGTTTGTCACGTAATCGATGCGCGACGTTAAGGGCTTTTTCTTCCTGCCCTAGCTGCTGGTAAATATCGACAAGATGCAGAACTTCCATCAATACTTCAGGGTTTTTCGCCCATAGTTTTTCAAGCCACAGCGCGGACGCTTCGAAATCACCATGCCTTTCCGCAATTTGAGCCAGGCCTGCCATTGCCTCACGAGAGTCCGGATCCTCAAGTAACAATTGTTCCAGTTGCCTCTTTGCCTTATCAAGATCACCGTCTTTCAGGTCAAACTTGATCAGATTCAGTCGTGCAGATGTATAGGCGGGATCAAATTTAAGCGCTTCATGGAAACTCTGTCGTGCGGCCTTAGTTTCTCCCTCTGCCGCAGCGATGGTGCCCAATAAATTATGCAAAACCGGGTTTTCTGGCGCCTGTTTTAATAAGAGTTCTGCCGTGGACCTGGCGTCTAGTTTATTGCCTTGAGATAATTGGGTATAGGCCAGCAGTACGGCTGATTTAATATCGTAATCGCCATTTTTCACAGCAGTTTCTAAATCTTCGATTGCCCCGTTTGTATTTCCCATGGCGATTTTAGCCAATGCAATATCAGTCAAAAACGGTTTCGGATTGTTAGTTATGCTGGCAGCACGTTCTAATAGTTCTATTGCTTCCGGATATTTCCTTTGTTTTATCAGAGCGCGACCATATAACGAGAGATATTCAGGATTGTTCTCTTGACGATAATAAATCGGTTTTAGTGTATTTATTACGTCCTCAGCTTGTTCCAAATTTGTGTATATTCTTGCTAACAACATTCGGCTTTCTGCATGATTTGGCAATTTATCGATCAATTTTTTGGCGCCTTCAAGGGCCTTTAGTTGATCCCCCTGACTATAGGCGATAGTTGCCGACAACAGAGCCAGAGTTGGGTGCTTATCTACAAGATTAGTGCCAAGATAATCTATCCTTTGGCTGGCTTCCTCCAGAACCCTGGTTGCCAAAGCGGTCTTGTCGCTACGAGCCAGTGCCATGGCATAAAGGTAAATGGCTTCGGGTTCACTTAATCCATTTTCCCACAGGGGTTTCAGCTCGGTAATAACCGTCTCAAATTGCCCTTTGTTCAGTAAAATCCGGGAGCGACGGAGTTTAGCTGTTACGTAATCGGGGTTTACTTTGAGGATCCTGTCATAAGAACTAAGTGCCAGGTCGGGATTATTCTGTCGTAAATGCAAGTCGCCTTCCAATAACCAGAAATCTGGACTATTTGGGGCGATTTCATGGAGAAGTGCGACTAATTTTTGAACCGTATCGAGATCATCTTTATTCAGCGCCAGGCTAGCCTGGGCCAATAAAGGCTCGGGATTTTCGGGATCCAGATTACGTGCGTTCTTAAAAGCTTGCTCTGCCTCCTCGTACTTTTGTTGTTGGGTATAAGCAATGCCCATTATCACCAACAACTTTGAATCTACTTCGGGGCTGCGTCTTGCCCTTGATATATAGTTCTTCAGGTCTTCATACTTTTCCTGGCTCAATAAGGAATTTGAGATGGGCACAGCGACCAGGTTTTCGTCGGCACCTTCTTGTCTTGCACGACGCAATTGCACTTCGGCGGCTACAGGTTCGCCAGAGCCCAGATAAGATTTGCCTAACAGAATTTTTGCAGATAAGTGTTTCTCATCAAGCTGCAGGGCATTTTTCAGTTGAATAATTGCTTTCTTAAAATTTTTCTTATGATAGTAAGTAAGTGCATCTTCATAATACTCATCGGCGCTATTAAGATTGGCCGCATTTATCTGTGCTGGGCACAGGCATATTGCACAGAGATGGCAGCATATATTTTTGTGTCTTTAATTTTCATATGCTGGTTTGTAATAAATCGATTGGTAGCGCGTTGGTCTAACAAAAAAATACCTTACTGTCCTTGCTGACAATAGCACCAGATATTACATACAGCAAGACCAGCACGGAATGGTCCATCCGGTAACAGAGGCAGAGAATAATATTTTAAATAATGACCAGCATAGCATTTGGCTGCCATACCTCATTTTGTCATTATTTCATAATGAGTTTGTGTAAGGTAATATAGGCGATTGAATCTTCAAACTGTTCACACACATCAAGAGTAATAACATGTCAGCGATTCTATATTATTTTCATGACCCTATGTGCAGTTGGTGCTATGCCTTTCATCCAACCTTGCTGCGTTTAAAAACGAAATTACCGGATAATATTGAGCTGAGATATGTGCTTGGCGGTCTGTCGCCTGATGAAGATGAACTTATGCCTGAATCCATGCAACTTAGTATAAAAGATCACTGGCAACGGATTCAGCAAGTAGTGCCTGGAACAAAATTTAATTTTGACTTTTGGAACGTTTGTAAGCCACGCCGTTCTACTTATCCAGCGTGTCGGGCGGTAATTGCAGCCACAAATCAGGGCAAAAAATTTGAAGAAGCGATGATCGAGGCAATTCAACATGCCTATTATTGCGATGCCAGAAATCCCTCCGATTATTCAACACATATTGAATTGGCCACGGAATTAAAGATGGATGTAGAACAATTTGAACATGAGCTAACTTCGGTTGAAACCGAGGAGGAGTTAATGCGGCAGTTACGATTTACGCAATCGATGAATGTGCGAGGTTTCCCTGCTCTGGTGCTAACAATGGACGGTCAACATCAGGGCATAGCAATAGATCATACAAATGCGGATAACATCTTGAAGTCAATTAATGAAGTAATGTAAATCAATCTCGAATTCGACTGCGCTCGGCAGGGATGGAAAGTTGATATAGGAGATAGGCTTTAAATTCATCACTATAATCCTGTTTGGCAATCGCTATATCCATACATGACAACCAGGCGTTTTTTTCAGCGGAGCCAATATCAAATTTTCGATGAAAACCAGGAATACTTATGGAGCCGATATGTTGTTGGTAAAGTTTGGGCCCACCCAACCAACCAGACAAAAAATAAGTGAGTTTCTTCCTGGCATCGCCAAGATCTTTTTTATGCAATAAGCGAATCGTTTCGGTTTCAGGTAAACTATCCATCAGGTCATAAAAGTGATCGACAAGTTGTTGTATGCCTTCTAAACCACCTGCGGCCTGATAAGATGTATCGCCATCGCCAAAGTCTTTTGCTTGTGATGTCATAGTGTCAGCTGTTACCGTATTTAAACAAGATTGGTTATTTTCCTCTTATGGCAGTGATTTGGCAAAAACATATCGCCGGCAGAAAGTATGAAGTGCGCAGTGCAGGACAAACACGACGACTTTATACCAATGGCGTATGTCACAGTGAGTTTAATCCGAATAAGATGGTAACCGGCAGCATCTGGGATCTCCTGGTACTGCCAGCTTTCTTTTATTCGCAAGGACAAATAAGACGAGTATTAATGTTGGGTGTGGGTGGTGGTGCGTCGATATTACAATTGCATCACCTCTTACAGCCGGATTGTATTTGTGGAGTAGAGCTTGATTCGGTTCATCTCGATATCGCCCGACGTTTTTTCAATGTCAGCGTGACTTCGTCTGAACTATATGAATCTGATGCACGTGACTGGTTGCAGCAATATAAGGGAGCTCCGTTTGACATGATCATCGACGATCTGTTTATTGATGAAGGGATGGAGCCTGTGCGTGCTATTGATGCAGACACTGAATGGCTTGGCCTGATCCTGAAGCATTTGTCTGTTGAGGGACATCTGGTGATAAACTTTGGATCAGATGAGGAGTTTCTGGCATCAGCCTATTTTAATAACCATGAAATAAATCAACGATTTTTATCAGCATTCAAACTTACTAGTCCCTTGTTGGATAATATTGTGGGTGCATTCATGGGCATAAATACGGAGAGTAAGATATTGCGTGAAAATATTATCGCCCACCCGGTTCTAGGTCGGGCTCTTCAGTCAAAACGACTGCGCTATCGCATCAGAAAAATGAACGACCAAAGGTAAAAAGTTCGAGATATTGAACATATGAAAGCTATCGTCATCCCGGTCACTCGATTTCGTCAAAATTGTTCATTGTTGATTTGTGAATTAACATTAAAAGCAGCGGTTGTTGATCCTGGGGGTGATCTGGATAGAATCATTGCTACAGCAATTGAACATGACGTAGAGATTGAGAAAATCCTGGTGACCCATGCGCATGTTGATCATGCAGGTGGTGTGGCGGAACTCGCAGAGCGTCTCAATGTGCCCATTGAAGGGCCTCATCGAGATGATATATTCTGGATAGACCGATTGGTGGAAGAAGCGGCCATGTTTGATTTTCCTGCTTCCCGGGCATTCCAGCCAGAGCGCTGGCTGGATCAGGGGGATGTAGTTCAGTTCGGCGATATCAGCTTAAATGTTCATCATTGTCCCGGGCATACCCCAGGTCATGTGATTTTTCATCAAGTTGAGGCACAATTGGCCAATGTCGGTGATGTGCTATTCCGAGGGACGATAGGGCGTAGCGATATACCCAGGGGAGATCAAGCGACCCTGATCGCGTCTATTAAACAAAGACTTTGGCCTCTGGGAGATGAAGTGGAGTTTATACCGGGGCACGGGCCCACATCCACCTTCGGACATGAACGCTTGACCAACCCATACGTCGCGGATCGCGTGTAATTTATAGATTTCGAATTCACGCAGTTCTTTTATACGAAAAAAGTAAATCTACTAACTAACAAGGAGCAAGACATGCAACTATATATTTTTCCCCCTTCCCCGAATTCGCTTTGTTGTCAGGCGGTAGCCAATCAGGCGGGTATTGAACTTGAGCTCATCCCCGTGGACTTACCCGGTGGTGGTCATATGGCGCCGGAGTTTATTAAGTTGAACCCTAACCACAAGATACCTACTTTAGTTGATGGGGATTTTTCGCTATGGGAGTCCGGCGCCATTATGCTCTATCTCGCGAATAAAGCGCCGGACAGTAATCAGATACCCAATGACCCAAAGTCAAGGGCGCAAATGGCCCAGTGGATGTTCTGGAAAAATGCCCACTTCGGTCCCGCTTGCGGCGTTTATACTTTCGAAAACCTTGTTAAAGGCATGCTGGGCATGGGAGAACCTGATCCGGCCGTAGTGGAGAAAGGTAGCGAGGACTTCCATCGTTTTTTCGCTGTACTCAACGATCATTTGCAAGGTCGAGATTATGTTGTTGGGGACTCGCCGACGCTGGCCGATCATGCGCTCGCAGCCTGGATGATACCTGCGGAGCCAGCGGCATATCCAATGGAAGCCTATGGCGAAGTGACTCGTTGGTCCAAAGGCATTCTCAGTTCTGCTGCATGGCAACAGGCCCTCGCTACTGTACCTGCCCGCTAAAAATCCGATTTTTACTACGTTTATAAGATGACGCAGCATCCCCACTCCCGATTAGGGAGTGGGCCTGAGTTTTTCAGAATTCCCAATACCCTGCCATCTATTTTTTGAGAAAACTGATAGGTAACACGTTCCGCTAAGACCAATTTATGTCTTTATCAATGCTGGTACCGGAAGGAATACGAATCTGCTTCCCACTATTATTCTGCAATCTAACTTTACCTTTAATAGTGATGTTTTTGCCAAAGATAATATCGCCTTCAACCTCAAGACTCTGGCAGTCGATCAATGACAGTGGTCCATGAGGAAAGCGTGATTCAAAGGCTTCGATCATTTGGTAAAAGTTGTTATCCAGGGTAATCAGAGGCATATCCGATAAAGCGAGCTTGCTTGACAGAGTATAGTTTTCACTCAAGTGAAATACATCTGAACGCACAAGCAGGAGATCATTCGTCGTTTTAACCGGGGCAAAGCGAGTGCGAGGAACGCGAATCGCCTGTGCACCTTTGAACACACTAATAGCCGATCCCATGGCGGTTTCAAGTTGATAAACAGGATCAGAATGAAGGTCTTTTGGATCGATTGTCTTACTATTTCTAATCAGGGGAAGATTTAATATATTGCTATTTTCTTCCAGTGTATTGTGCAATTTCTGCAGATCAATCCAAAGATTATTAGTATTGAAATAACGGTGCTTTGCAATGTCTTCAAACTCATTGCGGTCTTCATCAGTACATTGGGCCGCTTCTCTCAGGATAAGTCGATCATCTTGCGTACGAGCGAGATGACCACCTTTTTTATCGGCTTCTGTGCGGTCGGTTACTTCCATCAAAAAAGGCAATTGCTGCTCTATCATAAATCCAAGTAGTCGAGTCTCAAGTACAGCTCCGAGGTTGTCAGAGTTAGAAATCAATGCATAGCGATAGTTAGCGCGAAGTAAATTTTCCAACATGCCGCTGCTAACCATGGCGATATATATATCACCATGACCCGGTGGGCACCATTCCAGTTGCTCGCTTTGGCATGTCGCGGGCGACAGGTCAAATTGACGTATTTTTGGAACCTTATGTTGAATAAAATCCAGTGCAAGTTTTGCATTTTTAAGCGCCGGATAATTTCGTAATACCTTCTGTGAGTCTTCGCGAGTACTGAAACTATTCATCAACAGTAAATGTACTTTTGAATGGATAGCATGCTGCGCAATTATATCGAGGAAGCTATAGTTCCCCTTGACGGTGATCAGGGACTTTGCCCTATCCAGCCCCATGGAAGTGCCCAGTCCGCCATTTAACTTTAGTAGCACTGTATTTGGCAGGGCCCTATTACCTTTTTCTTCATACTTCTGATCTAGATCATCCGCATTGGCCAATTCATCAATCGCTTTTATGCTGGATTCAGGGATAAAACCAGTGCTGCCATCAAGTAATTGTTGATAATGATTTTCGAAATTTGCTATTGCGATCTCAGGCACGGCTTCGGATCGCATTTTGTCGGCAACTACCTGAAACCTTTCCTTTGTATCTTTGTTTGTCATAATTACAATAAGAGCCTTATATATTTATGGTGTCCTGATATAGTAGATAATCACATTTTCGTTTAACGACTCTGAATATAGTGCTGAAACTTAATAACATATCCAAACGTTTTAATAAAGAACAGGCATTATATCCTTTTTCCTATGACGCGTTTTCCGCTCAGACCAGTGTTTTTATTGGCCCCAGTGGATGTGGCAAATCGACATTGCTAAGATTGATTACCGGTTTGTTATCCAGCGACACAGGCGACATAATTTTTGATGATCTTGCCCTGTCGTCAGAAACACTTCCTCAGCTACGTAAGCGCATGGGATACGTAATACAGGAAGGCGGTTTGTTCCCACATATGACTGCCAAATCGAATGTAAGCATTATGGCAGACCATTTGCGGTGGGCTAATGATAAGAAAGAGTCTCGTCTCAATGAATTGTCGACACTAGTGCAACTACCCACTGAATTATTATCGCGTTACCCAGGTGAGCTATCGGGTGGGCAATGTCAACGCGTCAGCCTGATGCGTGCGCTGATGCTGGATCCTGACTTCTTGCTATTAGATGAACCATTGGGCGCTCTGGATCCCATGATACGTTTCGATTTACAACAAGAGTTAAAAGAGATCTTCAAGCAACTTGGAAAAACAGTGCTAATGGTGACTCATGATATAGGTGAGGCTGCTTATTTTGGGGACAACTTAATATTACTAAGAGAAGGAAAAATAGTTCAACAAGGCACAATCGTAGATTTTATTAGTAGCCCGGCAGAAGAGTTTGTCGAGCAATTTATCAGAGCTCAGCGCCATAGCTTCACAGAAAACGATGGTGCGGGCATATGAACTATTCACGTCAACTTTTATTTGGTTTCTGTTTGATGCTGGTTTTATTAGATGTGCTTGCCTTCAATGAGAAAGAGATTGTAATCGGTTCAAAAAATTTCACAGAGAATATTATTGTTGCAGAGATTGCGACACAGTTAATTAGAGAGACAGGCATAAATGTATCGCATCGTTCCGGGCTTGGTGGGTCTCGCATTTTGTGGTCGGCGCTTCATGCAGGAGAGATTGCTGCTTATCCCGAATATACGGGGACTTTGAAAAAGGAAATTTTATCAGATAAAAATATTGATACATTTGCTCAGCTAAAAGCCGTGCTTAAAGGGGAGGGCATTGGTATTACTCCAGTCTTGGGGTTTAACAATACCTATATCATCGGCATGCTGGAAACAGTTGCTGGTGCTTTGGATGTTAATACCATATCCGATCTGAAGCGGCATCCAGAATTAACGTTTGCTTTCAGTAACGAGTTCATGGACCGTGGTGATGGTTGGCCCGGTTTACAGGCACACTATCAATTACCACAAGTTGAGGTAAGTGGGCTGGATCACGATCTTGCATACCGAGCGCTCAGCAGTGGTGCAATCGATGCTATGGATTTGTATTCCACCGATGCAGAAATTCAATATTACAAGATTCGCTCCTTAATAGATGATCAACATTATTTTCCTGATTATCATGCGGTCTACTTGTATCGACTGGATCAGTCGAAAGCCTTCGTAAATCAATTACGGATGATATCTGGTCAGATTGATGACGCAAGCATGCTTGCAATGAATGCTGCGGTGAAACTTGATGGAGAGTCTGAGAAGGCAGTTTCCTCTGCCTTTATCATGCAAAGATTCGATATCGAGTCACAGTTTGTTGCGACAACGGTATTCAATCGTTTTCTGAAGAATACCAAAGACCATCTGGCATTGGTTGCGGTCTCCCTGTTATTTGCAATTTTGATCGCCATTCCTTTGGGTATAATTGCGGCCCGACGACCTGGATCTGGGCGGGTGATTCTGACAATAACAGCGATTTTACAAACTATACCTTCGCTGGCCTTGTTTGTTTTCATGATCCCACTTTTGGGAATTGGTGGGCCGCCTACTATATTCGCCCTGTTTATTTACAGTCTTTTGCCCATCGTCAGGAATACTTATAGCGGGCTACACGATATTCCTGCTGCTTTGCGCGAATCTGCACAGGTAATCGGACTACCCTCTGCGGCCAGCCTTAGACTAGTGGAGTTGCCATTGGCAACGCGATCCATCTTTGCCGGGATAAAAACCTCTGCAGTCATTAATGTAGGTACGGCAACACTGGGGGCGCTAATTGGAGCGGGAGGCTATGGTCAACCGATTATTAGCGGTATACGCCTGGATGATATCGGTTTGATATTACAAGGGGCGATTCCGGCTGCGGTTCTGGCCTTACTGGTACAGGGCATGTTTGAATTGTTTGAGCGCTTAATTTTGCCGGAACCACTGCGTTACCAGCTTGAGAATCGTAAAGGGTAAAACGAAAAAAGTTGGGACCAATCCCAACAGGCATACTGAACTTTGTCTTAACCCCGTGCTGCTCCAGCTAGCGGACTCAGGCTGGATGCCAACTATTCTTTTATTTCTGTATCAAGTCTTCATTATCTTTGCGTCGTTGCTCGACTATTTCCATGAAAGCATGAGCCACTCTTGGAACGTTTTCAAAATAGTGGGTGAGAGCAGAATAATCTGTGCGCAGGCATTCGACATTGTCTACGGCACGTACTGAAGCCGTCCGAACACCTCCCTGGAAATAGCCCATTTCACCAATGGGCTCGTAGGCTTCAACATATGCAATGTGCAAATGCGAGCCATCAAGATTGGTTCGATATACTTCGACTTTTCCGCTGGCAATAATGTAAAGCGTTGGGTCCGGTTCATCCTGAATGATGAATTGTTTACCCGCTGGCACATTGACTTCTATAAAGCGACTGCTTATCGCCGCTAATTCTGTTTTGGAGAGCATGGAGAAAACCGGTGAGAAGGCGAGTCTATCGACGCGCTGCCGCCGTATGGCAAAATCATGTTCTTCTTGTGTAATTTCACCACTTTCAAGCAACAACTCGCCTATATGCTTTGGCACCTTTCCGTTTTTCAATGCTTGCCCTTGCCTCCTTACCGCATTTTGCAAGGCTCCAGGAGAAATAACGAGATAGCTGCCAAATCGCTTGGCTTCTGCTTGCATTATAATTTCTTCAGTCATGGTTCAATTCTCCAGTATGAGCTCATAATTCAGTACAAAACTTATAAATGTTCAGCATTATGAAATTTCGAAGGATTCAACGTTAGTCAAGTCATCCAACTGACTACTGGCTTCTCCGATGAATTCGCCAATTGCATAATCGGCGCCGATACTGATCACTTCGGTCAGTGTGGTCGCGTCTTCTACGTCCTGTACAACTATTGCTGTGCCGCGCTTCTTCAAACTCGTTAGTAAGGACCCACCTTCTTCGGCATCAGCACTGACTTCTTCGGACAATTGTTTAATCAGGGCGGGACTGACCTTCAAAAAATCAAAATTGGTTTTCTTTGTCAGTGTTTTCATTGATTCCACATCTTTGACGTGGGCTAACATAAATTTGAAACCATGTGATTTGTGTAAAAAGGTCATCAGGGCTTCGGCCTGTTTTTGTCGAGACGAGAATGTGTCAGCTGAAATCTCCAGTGCCACAGCTCGACCTGGGTGGCTTTTCCCGAGTCCGGACAAAAGTTCACGCAACCAGTTGAACAGAGTTGCATCTGCAAGGGACGCATCACTGATCTTCATCAAGAAGACATATCGATCATGAGAACTGTGTGCTGCCCTGCCAATCGCCTCTCTTAACATCCATCTGTCAATATATTTTGGAAAGGAAGGTACCTTCTTCACTCGCGACATAATTTCTTCTGCACCGACGGTAAGGCCATCGGGATCGATTAGTTGTAAAGAAGTTGCATATAACTCAGATTCATTTTCCTCTTCTTCAGCCAAAAACGAGATGACTGGCTGAAAGGTTTGCACGACACGTTTTTCTTCAAATGAACGTTTCACAGCCAGTGCGGCAATGTTGAGTGTTGCATCGTCAAGAACTGCATCATCACTTTCATGCGGCTTTGAAGGCTTCTCAGCTGCAGGAGGAGAAGCTTTTACTGCGGGCCCTTGCGGTGCTGGAGTTGGCGCAGGCTTTGGCACTGGTTTCGGTACAGCTTTAGCTTCGGTAGTCGGTGCAGGTTTGGGCGCTGGTATTGGCGCAGGCTTATCTGCTGCGTGTTCCTCACCCTGCCCACTCTGCTCAACAATGTTGTCGGATTTTTCTACATCCACGGTGAGAGTCGCTGAGCGCTCTGCCGTTGGCGTCACTTCAGCGGCGGGTTTGTTGTCTTTACTTTCCTCAATCGTGATACTGAGTTCTTCATCGACTTTAGTAGTAGTCGTCGCGGGAATCTCAGTCGTCGGCCGTTTTGTCGGAGGCGCTGCTACGGTATGGGCTTCGTTACATATTTCGTAGCTGTTCTCTCCCTGTTTATTCGATGCGCTGATAACGGTGGCATTTGCCATTTTGATTATGGCTTCAGCTGAGTTTGCACTAATGGCAGTAGAAACAACACCAATGCTCACCGTATAACGATACTTCTTGCTATCAAATTTATAGGGACGCTTATTAAGATGATTACAAAGCCCCTGGAGGTTGAAATCCATCGCGATTGCAGAAGCGGGATCATCGATCAACAGTCCAATCGAAACTTCGCTAAAACGGGTGATACTGGGATTACAACCACCGATCTGGAAAACTTCAAAAGCCTGTTTCGCAATATGACGGACCATATTATCCCGAAGAATAACGCCGGCGACTCTAGCGATTTTCTCATGATTGTCCAGTTGAATCAGTAAGAGGATTCTATCCGGTGCATCCGGCTCAGGTTTTTCGAGTTGCTGATAAAAAAGCCCCTTATTAAACGCGTGACTATGTAAAGTGGCGTCATTCGTACGTTGTCTTTCAAGCTTGTTTTCCTCGTAAGCATTGAGGATGGATTTACGTAATTCTTCCTTATTCAGCGTCTCCTTGCGAATATAATCAGACACCCCCGACTTAAGCGCACGCACGGCGATTTCTTCATTTCCCGCACCGGTAAGCATGATAGTGGTCGGAAATAGCGGGTTTTTGCGATTCTTTCGAAGGATGTCCAGGCCAGTCACGCCGTGGATGCAAAGAAAATAATCCAGCAGCAAGACATCGTAGCGGGACCAATCAAAATCCAACTCAGGCACGCCTCTCGCGATAGGGTCGTATTCCTCCAGCTCAACTTCTGGGAACATCTTACCTAGACGCACTAGCAACAGTTTGCGAAAGTCACTGTCATCGTCAAAGATTAGAATTCGTTGTAAACTGCGGGTTTCGGTCATGAGTTCAAGGTTGGCATGGAGTTAACTGGATTATAATAAGAAATCAGTCGCATTGGCATTGTATTTTAATTGCTTACATAGAGTGTAGACTGTTAAGTACTGATTTCCATCAATATTCGTGTGTTCACAGTGTAATCGGCGCTTATCTACACGCCTAATTGTTTGGTCACGCTGTCTAATGCGACACCGCAATCCTCATCAATTTTAAGTGTCAGTTCATCGTCCGCTCGTGTTCGTCCCCTGTTGAGGGCACAGATGGCTTTGTCTGCGGCGATAGCAGCAAGACAAAAGCGATAGCCGGAATACACCATTAAGGATGAGCCGAGCACCAACATGCCATTGGCGCTGTGCAAATATTGCATTGCCTGTGCCACTATCTCTTTGGGCACAGATTGCCCAAAAAACACGACGTCCGGTTTGAGGATGCCGTCACATCGCGGGCAGGGGATGAGCTTGAAATCAGAGATGTCCATGGTCTCAAGTATGACATCTCCATCCGGCGCGAATTCATTGAAGCGCTGATTGAACAGAGGATTCGCTTCATGCAGGTAAAGCTGTAAGGTGCTTCGCTGGAGTTGATGGTCGCAGCTCAGACAGCTTACGGTCTCCAGATTGCCATGGAGATCCAACACCCTGGACGAGCCCGCTTTCCGATGTAGGCTATCTACATTTTGCGTCACGATATGATGTATTAGCCCGGCTTCCTCGAGCGTTTTCAAGGCATGATGTGCAGTGCTGGGTTTGGCATTTTTTATGAGTGGCCAACCAAGCATACTCCTCGCCCAATAACGCTTTCTTGTCAACTCCACTTCCAAAAAATCCTGGAACTGCACCGGGCGCCGGTGTTTCCATTCCCCATTTTCATCCCGATAATCAGGAATACCCGAAGCGGTGCTGCAACCGGCGCCGGTCAACACGAAAAGTGGTCGATGCTTTGCGATAAAATCGGCTAGCCGGGAATCCCCGGCTTTTTCATTAACGTCTATCTTTACGGTCATAGCGGCAGAATATTGTGTTCAAACTATTGGGCAGATCTGAAGCAGATTATTCGGTATTCTTCTGTAGTCATCATTTACAATCGATTCTTTCAGAGTATCTATAAACCAGTCACGTTCGAATATGGCCTCATAGTGTACAGCAAGCGATTGCCACAGAACTTTCAACGAAGGTAAAAGATAAAATATGAAATACGAAGGAAGTTGCCACTGTGGCGCAATTCGATTCGAAGTTGAAGCGCAGGAAGATCTGGAAGTTGAAGATTGCAATTGTTCCATTTGTAGTAAGGCTGGCTACCTGCATCTTATTCTGCCAATGAGTAAATTCACCTTACTCAAAGGAGAGGAGTCTTTGCTGACTTATGCCTTCAATTCCGGCATAGCCAAACACACTTTCTGTAAAGTCTGCGGGATTAAAGCCTTTTATACACCACGTTCCAACCCTGATGGAATTGATATTAATGTTCGTTGCCTCGACACAAAGCCCAAATCTATAGCCGTGACCAGGTTCGATGGTGAACATTGGGAGGCCAACGCTCAAAAACTAGCGCACAAAAGTGTAGACGGTTAAATACTCAGCTAAGTTACTTAAGGAATCTCTGGTTAAGTACCTTCTTCGTCGTGCTGGTAAATACCAGCATCCAGTAAAACATATTTTTAACTGGATTCTGGCTTTCGTCAGAACGATGGATTATTGGTTTTTTCGACTTAATCAGAGGTTCCTTAAATATGGGAAGTGTAAGCTGGAGTGATGTTGGGCTATTCCGGGAAGGTATAGAGCTGGTTCCAGATCGGAACACTGGAAAGAGAGAGTGATTTACACA
>JBLIML010000003.1:0-92412 GCA_047638675.1 Planctomycetota bacterium
CACATATAACTATTTTCTCGCCTGAATAAACATCAAGACAAATATCTTTCAAGACATGAAAGTCACCATACCACTTGTTTAAATCGTGTATTTTTATAACCGCAACTGACGGGTCATTATTATATTCAGTGGATTGGATCATAGGTTTAACTAAATTGGATTATGCCAGTACCTGCATGATTTTATGGATTGCAATTGAAACTGTATACTAGGCAAATATTTCTCTTCTGTAAAATTTACTTCACTTCTCTGATACCGACAACTTAACTCTCAGAAATAGATATTGCGGGAATAAAACCCTATAAATGTTACCGGTTTTCACCCGGCATAATTCGTTAAGCCGTTTGGCTCTACTTTAGAATCAATTTCAGCCATCGCGATATTAAAGATCCCCAGGAAAGCCGCGGCATTACGATCAGCTATGACTCTATAAGGCGATGGTGCATCAAATTTGTTCAGATATTTGTCAAGCGATTGAAGCGACAGCACCAGAATCATAAAGCGCGTGGTTGAACATTAACGAAAAGTCGTCAGGATTCTGGTACGGGTCGTAGACATTATATAATGCATAGTTTGAACAGCCCGATTTACTAACTTCCTGATATCTTTGATAACTGTCCGGTTTAGTTAGTGTATTTATCCTTACTGAATCATGGCACTTGTTGTGGCATAACAATTCACGATCGTGAATAGATTGACGTTATCAAGCAGGTAAAGCGATTCTGAGGATTGACTATGAGCGATAGTTTTTATCCTTTGAGCCAACTGGAACAAGCTGATTGTCATTTATCGAATGGGTCAATGTGGATTGAGATTTGATGTAAATTAACCAATATCAAAACCCTCGATAACCAGTGCGGCTTCATTCATTAGTTTTTCTAAAATCTCATTAGCCGGCGCCACTTTGTTTATTAGGCCAACCCCCTGACCGGCTAGCATCGGCATTTGTTCAAAATCCCCGCTTGTTTCGCGAATAGGAACAATAGAATCGAAGGGCTTTACATCGATTTTCTGACCAGCAAATAGAGTTTGGCCGATAGATTTAAGCCTGGCTCGGTTTTTTTGGAAGTTCATCTATACAATTTTCCCAGATTGTCACTGTCTGATTACGGATGATTTGCATTGGATTAAATGCAGGGCGTTCTAGGCCATAGGCATGTGTAATAACTGTATCCTCTCCATTCGCTTCAAGCAGTCGGCGTTTATACTCATCATGGGCATTGGCCTCACGTGTCGCAACTAGTCGAGTGCCAAGTATAATGCCATCAGCACCCGAGGCAAGAACGACGGCAGCGGTTCTTCCATCGGCAATGCCGCCAGCACCGAGTACTAATCTATCACCTGCAACATCGCGCACTGCAGGTAATAGTGCTAAAAGCGGCATTCCCGTATAAGTGTGCCCGCCAGCTTCATTGCCCTGAACTATTATCGCATCAGCGCCTGATGTATATGCTTTTCGGGCATCCTCAATTGTGTCTATTTGAATCCAATTCAACAGAGTGTTTCTCTCACTAACCCCATGACGCAATGGTCGATTGTGCTGTTTAATCAATGTCTCAATGAAAAAGATATTGAGACAACACAAGCACTGAAGGAGTCAATCCTCAAATATAACCAGGATGATGTCGTCACAACAAGACGCCTGGAGGAATGGTTGAGAGACATTTGCAGTTGAATCCAGTTAACAACTGTAAATTCGCGAAATATTGATATCTGTATGTTTTCAGTGGCAAAGCAGTAATTTGCCACCCACAGCTACCGGTCTTAAGGCATCTGACTCAAATTGGACTCGACAATTAAGTTATTTATGCTAAGTTTACTAGCATAACCAACTTAATCAAATGTGATGACAAACTTACGTGAACAATTTATAGAGCGATTGATTCGTGAGTTCTTCCTGAAAAAGGGCGGTGGTTTTGTCCTCAAAAGTGGAGCGGCGGTGCGTACTTTGTTCGGCCAACAACGATTGACCAAAGATGTTGATCTCGATTTTACCAACCCCAAAGGAACGGCGGATTCCTTGCACAATACTGTACAACGGGCGATCACTGCGACTGCTCTTGCATTGTCATTGCGTGATTTGAAGGTGAGTAAACCGGGGAGGGCTGAACGTAGTCCACGTTGGAAGATTAATTTTAGCGATCCAGATGGTCAACCTTGCCATGTCGAAGTTGAAGTTTCTCGTGATCCTGCTCGAGCGGTACCGGGGATGGTCGTTCAGAAACCCTTTGCCCCGTCAGCCGCTAAGGGGATTGCCCGCTTTTGGGTGGACATCTACGATGAACCCGCATTGATCGCGACTAAACTTGCTGCATTGCTGGGGCGTGAGGCACCGCGGGATATATACGATCTGGACCTGCTTATGACTACATCAGCGTGGCCATCTCCTGAACAAATTCAATGGGCGATAGATCGCGCTAATTTGAATGGCCAGGATGCGGAACAGATGCTTGGAACACGACTTGAAGCCCTGAGCTGGGATCGCTATCAGTCCGAACTACGCGATGCATTGCCAGCTGATGTCGCTGATCGAATTGATGTAAGGGAATGGCAGGCGATGAAACAGCGTGTTGAAAAATATGTAAAACATTTGCTACACGAGAATGCCGGATAAAGACGATGAATGCCTGGCAAATCAGATTGGAAGACACATTACGTGCAGTAGATGCACCACCGGTATTAACACGTGATCTGCTTTCTCGCTTTGCGAAATCAGCGCACAACAATCAAGCGATCCCAACAAGTACACTCACCTGGTGGCTGCGCAACGCTGTCAAAAGTGGCAGACTACAATCCGTACAACGCGGACTCTACCTGAATCGATTGCGTGCGGTTCCAGGACAACTCGCCGATGCGATACCCTGGTTACACAAAGATGCCATCGTGTCACTAAATACTGTGCTAGGTGATGATGGTGTACTCAATAATCCAACCAACACAGTCATGGCTATCGTGCCTTTGGATCGGGGAGCATCGCCACCCCATCTGGGACGCAAGAAAACCAGCGCAGGAACTTTCCACTTCTTTGGGATGCCACGCCATATTCTGGAAGCGGGTAAACCTGCTGATCGTCTGCAAGCACTGGACCGCTATGAACATCCACGCGCTACTCCGGAGAAGGCGTTGATTGACTGGCTGTATCTCGCAGATAGTCCCCGGAGTAGACGCACATTACCTCCACATAACGACATCGACATGACACTCCTGAAACTGGCACGCCTGCGCCGTCTCGCCACCGCTGCGGGCTTAAGTGATAAGCTGGAACAATGGCAGCGTGTCCATGGTGAATTAAGGGTACTTACAAGTTAAGTCGTCTTCAGAAATAGTACAGTGATGAAAAGACAAACTTCCTTGTAAAAAGCTCATCGTTTTCCAACTGGAATCATCAAATATGCTGTCTGGCTGTTGGATCGCATGTTCGTTTGACTCACTACGTGGGTAATTTGCATTAAATAACTGTACCACCGATTATTTGTGACTGCCTACGTTTGTAATCTTTTTAATGGACCAAATTTCAATGTAAAACCCGGATCAATATTTGATGCAATTCAACGCTGTCTGCTTTAGTTGGGGTATTTATCCTTACTGATTCGTGACAGTTGTTGTGGCATAACAATGCCCGTCTATTATTTCTCTACAGATTACAACCGGATAAAGGATTGTGATAAATAGTGGTTAGGATTTTGTATAGAGACATGTGATGAATTTTGAAGTAAGCAGCCGGATATTGATTTCACCAAGTAACTCTAATTTCCTTTTCTGCGTGTTTCGGATGGCTTTTCACCGTACCTTTTCTGATACGCCAAAGAGAATTTACTTAGATGCATGAAACCACATGCAAAAGCTACTTCGGTAACTGAAATGTTTTTTTGTTTCGCTATTGCAAGTTCGTTTCGAGCCAGTGAGAGTCGTTCGAATCTTAAAAACTCGGAAACACTATAATTGCGGTAGCGTTGAAACCCCATATGCAACGTTCGCATGGCTACGCCTACTTCGCGAGAAACACCACTCACTGTAATTGGCTCTCGCGCATTCTCACGGATAAATTCTTCTGCTAAACGAACGTAAACAGGCGCGGCGGTCACTTCGTTTTTTGAATAATAAAGTTCCTGGTAATTGTTCTCCACAGTTGAAACGAGTAAAGACATCAACATGTCATGTATGTGATGTGCGAGATGCGAACTATTAAGTAACATTGATTCAATATCATTGTTGGGGTGTGTATGGTTTTCGATCTGAGATGAAAACCATCGGACATAGTTTATGAGAAATTGAAATTCGTTACTTACTACGATGGGGTCTTTCGCAAAACTAATATCCCGCGTGACAGGTAAGTCGAATTCATTCGCAAGAAATTTTCTTATTGCCTGATAAGACGTGCCGATGTTGATGTTACGAAATTTGTTTGAATCATGGAATAAGGTATTTGCCGCATCTTGTGTGGTAAAAGCCATTGCTAAACCGGGTTTAAGTGAGTAACTATCTCCTTTGGAAGAGATGTCAACCTGACCATTGAGTGGCACAACAATAAAAAAACCTTCCTCCTCACATGAGTTCAAAGTGATATCAACTTCACAATCTCCATAAGAGAAATCGCAGACCTGAAAATCACCAACGCTCCAACGATTGCAATCAAACATAACCCCTTTGGGGGAATCAAGGACGTCAAGGCGATGAGAAGCAACATGAGCATTTATGTAGTCATTCGCCGCCTGAACATCGGTCGTGCTAAAACTATCAACGCCGACTGACAGCGAGTTAATATGCTTTTGGTAGGGCATGGATTTTCTCGTATTTGATAGTCAGTAGTACACTATTTCATTGCATATTACATCAATTCAAATAGTTAATTAAGTCAAGTTGACCTTGTAAGTAAATTTATGCTGCTGCATTTTAAGGATAATCACTGCCTTGGAAGGCTAGTTTCAATTTTGTAAATATAAGATAATTAACGAGTTATTCAATTATAATATTTAACTATCCTATGCACGCCTTTACGAATTCGCAATATCTGGTTCCAGGCTCAATTTCAGAGCTTGCCGCAATATTGAAATCTTCAGCTAATCCAAAATTGCTCTCTGGTGGCACAGATTTACTGGTGCAGTTACATCACAGTTCTATCCAGGTGAATACAATAGTTGATGTTAAAAAAATACCGGAATTTTGTCAGCTGGTATTGGATGAAAATGGATTATTAATTGGTGCAGCAGTAACTTGTACAGCGCTAGCCGAATTCCAGGATATCAAAAAAAAATATCCTGGACTGGTGGAGGCTGCGGAATTGATAGGGTCAGTGCAGATACAGAATCGAAGCTCCATTGGCGGAAATCTTTGTAATGGTTCTCCATCTGCTGATACTACGGCAGCACTGATAGTCAATGAAGCGATCTGTACAATTGGCTCGACACGTGGAAATAGAGACCTACAGGTGGATGAGTTCGTGCTGAGTCCAGGTCAAACTGCATTAGCGCAGGATGAGTTCTTGATCAATATTCGACTTCCCGTGAACGGGCCGGGTACGTCAGATGCTTACCTCAGACTTATTCCACGTTCAGAAATGGATATTGCTGTCGCTGGCGCTGCAGTTAAGTTGCGTATGAACCAGGATGGTGCGTGCACCTGGGCGCGAGTTGCCATATCTGCGGTCGCGCCACGACCAATATTGGTTGCTGATGCGGCTGCCGCTTTAGTGAATAGCAATCTGGATGAAAACAGTTTGAAAAAATTACAGGAGGCCGTTCGCGCTGCTGCCGATCCGATAAGCGATAAACGCGGCACGCGAGATTACCGCTTGCATGTTGTCGGTGTTCTGGCGAAACGTGCAGCACTTATTGCGCGAGATAGAGCAATGGAGAAGATGTAAAAATGGCCTTGCATATAAAAGTTCGTGTGAATGGACTGGCAACTCAGTTTCTGTGTGAACCATTCGAGACGCTACTGCAGACATTGCGTGACAGATTGCAATTAACCGGAACCAAGGAAGGTTGTAATACCGGCGATTGCGGTGCCTGCTCCATTCTTTTAAATGGTCGAGTCGTGTGCGCCTGCCTGGTACTTTCAGCAGAAATAGAAGGTCAATCCGTGGAAACAGTGGAAGGTGTGGCAGTTGGTAATCAACTGCATCCGCTGCAAAGAAAATTGCTGGAACTTGGTGGATTGCAGTGCGGAATCTGCACACCTGGAATTGTCGTTGCTGGCAAAGCACTTCTCGAGAAAACGCCCAGACCCACTGAAGCGCAAGTAAGATACTGGTTGGCAGGTAACCTCTGCCGTTGTACAGGATATGACAAAATCGTTCGAGCAGTAATGGCTGCTGCGGCTGAATTGCATGATAAATAATATGCCTGGTCAAAAAAATAACAGCGTTTCGAAATATAAGTATATCGGTACCCGTCCGGTTCGCCCTGATGGTCTGGATAAAGTCACGGGTCGCGCGGATTTCGGCGCGGATTTCAGTTTGCCGGGGATGATTTATGGAAAAGTATTACGTAGCCCGTATGCTCATGCAAAGATAAAGTCAATTGACTATAGCGCAGCCATGCAGTTGGAAGGGGTACTTTCTGTCGTCTGTCGCGACGACTTTCCATTGTTGGCTGAAATGACAGTCGAAGGAATCGTTCTGCCAATAGATGTTGCAACGATGTCAAGAAATGTGATGGCAAGGGATAAAGTCCTTTATCACGGACACGCGGTTGCAGCTATTGCGGCGACCAGCCTCGCTGTGGCAGAACAGGCTCTTAGGTTGATTGATGTCCAATATGAGGTGTTGCCCCACGTGCTGGACATTGATAGCGCCCTGGCAGTTGATGCGCCTGTTATTGACAACACTATTTTTACCGAGGGTTTGCCAGTCAAACCGACCCATCCTTCAAACCTGGCATTACAGAGTGTTTTAGAACGTGGCGATATCGAGGCGGGTTTCTCTGAAGCAGATCTTGTGATTGAAAAGACTTTTACAACACCAGCCGTGCATCAGGGTTATATCGAACCACATAGTTGTGTAGCGAGTATGAATGAAGACAAGAAAGTCAGCATTTGGTGTAGTACTCAAGGTGCCTTCGCCGTACGCGCATATTGCGCTTACATTATGGGCGTGGAAATCTCAGATATAAAAGTGACATCCAGCGAAATAGGCGGTGGCTTTGGTGGAAAGTTATTGCCTTATCTCGAACCCCTGGCGTCAGTGCTTTCGCGAAAAGCAGGCAGACCTGTGAAGATGACAATGACGCGCGAGGAGATATTTCGCGCTACGGGACCCGCGCCAGCGACACGTATCAGGGTTAAAGTAGGCGCGATGAAGTCGGGTAAAATTACTGCAATGGAGGCATTCATGGAATATGAAGCTGGTGCCTTTAAGGGTGGTTCCATGCACGAAGCTCAAATGAATATTTTTTCCTGTTATAACGTTGCCAATTTACATGCGAAGGGAATTGAAGTGCTGGTAAATAAACCGAATGTTGCACCTTATCGTGCACCCGGTCTGCCACAGGCATTGCTGGCATGCGAAAATGTAATTGATGAGTTGGCGCAGGGCTTAAACCTGGATCCTGTTGATCTCCGTTTAATGAATGTGTCCAGAGAGGGAGACACGACGTTGTCAGGATTAAAACTCGGGCCACTCGGTTTGGAACAGGTTTTACTAGAGACGAAGGCGCATCCGCATTATAGGGCGAAATTACCGCGTGGTCAGGGTCGTGGCGTCGCCTGTGCTTTTTATATTGGTGGTAGTTGTCACTCCAGTGCAACCATACATCTCACGGAAACCGGAAAAATAAATCTATTGATAGGAACCCCGGATATCGGTGGCTCGCGCGCAGCGATGGCATTAATGGTGGCTGAGAGACTGGATGTCGACGTGAAGTCAGTGTTTCCACAGATAGGTAATACCGAGACGGTTGGGTTTTCTGACGTAACAGGAGGCAGCCGGGTAACAGTGGCGACAGGTATCGCAGTGGTGCAGGCAGCGGAAGAGGTAAAGCAGGAATTATGCAAGCGCGCCGCAGCAATATGGGAGATGGATATTGGAAATATATTCTGGGAATCCGGTACTGCACATGCACGTAATTCAAGTCATCAGAAACTGACTATAGAAGAATTGGCCCGGACCGCGTACAAGACGGGTGGGTCCATCAGTAAAAGCGTGTCACTGAATACTAACGCTGCGGCGCCGAGCTGCTCTGCCAACCTTGTTGATGTGTCGGTAGATAAAGAAACCGGTAAGGTTGAAATCGTAAGATTTACCACGATTCAGGATGCGGGTACCGCCATTCATCCTGACTACGTGGAAGGACAAATGCAGGGTGGAGCCGCCCAGGGAATAGGCTGGGCATTGAATGAAGAATATGTATTTGACGAACATGGCAAAGTGCTTAACTCGGGCTTTCTTGATTATCGTATACCGGTTGCCTCGGATTTGCCGATGATAGACACCGTCATTGTTGAGGTGCCTAATCCGAACCATCCCTATGGTGTGCGTGGTGTAGGTGAAACTCCTATATGTGCGCCAATGGCCGCGGTGGCGATTGCTGTCAATCGCGCGTTGGGAACCTCGATAAGAGATATGCCTCTGAATCCGTCGCGGGTGATGGATGCGATATTAAAGATTGAGAGCCAATAACGATGGATTTAAGTTTCACTGTTTATGGCAAAAATAATATTTAATTCCGCACAACTCCGATTCACAAACGAGGTGCAACAGGTTGAGCTTGCAGTAAAGAGTTATCGGGAGTTATTAAAAGAATTAGTCAATCTTTACCCCGGGATGTCTCCAGACGATCTGGGAAATTATATGATCATGATTGATGGACTCATCATTCAAACTCCATTCCTGGAAAAGCTCGACCCTGAAAGCGAGCTCATTTTTATTAGAAAAATTGCAGCTGGATAACGTCACTAAAGCTGTTTCCGGAGTTCTGCTTGAGCGGATTTATTGGGTAGATGCGCTGAAAGGATAAGCTTTGCTGTGAGGGGCTAGCAATGAATTGCCCTCGAGCATGATAATTTCAAAGTAACATTCACTTGAAAAACACTTTTCATAACAGTTTCCCAAAATCAAAGGAAAAAAACATGAGTGTAAATAAAGAGTTAGTCAGGACTCTGGTGCGTTGTTTTAACGAACAAAACACAGACGAGCTATCCGCCATCATTACCGATGATGTCAAGCATACGGCTGGTGGCAGTGCATTTGATGCTGAGCTCGAAGGACGCGATGATTTCATGAAGTATATGCAAGATGACGTGTTAGCCAAATTTAATAAAATTCATTTTGACCCCTATAACATTTTTGAGGATAAAGAAATGAATGTGGTTACTGCTGAGTGGCGAGGTGATTTTGATTTAAAAAATGGCAAGTCTTTTTCAAGCAAAGGGGTGTTTGTCGTCGATATTAAGGATGGAAAAATTGATTGGGTAAGGGATTATTTCGATACTGAAAAAACCAAACAGGCGACCAGTTGAAATGAAAACCCAGCAATATAAAAAATTAAGGTTCGGAGTTGATACGGGCGGTACCTTTACCGACCTAATTATTGAAGGTATTGACGATAGACTACGATTATTCAAAAGTCCTACTACCCCCGATGACCCGATTAGAGGCTTGTTGGATGTCATTGGCGTCGCTGCTGAAGAGTTGGGCACAACACCTGAAGCTCTGCTGGCCCGGGGAGATATGCTGGTTCATGGTACCACGCGTGCAACTAATGCGATTGTTGAACACAAGACTGCACGAACGGGTTTTATTACTACCAAAGGTCATCGAGACATGCTGGTGGTCAGAGAGGGGGGTGGACGAAGTGACTACCCAATGGACTACTCGCAAGAGTATCCAGATCCTTATATTCCCCGTTCATTGTCTTACGAAGTTCCGGAACGCATTTATGCGGATGGTCGTGTTATCGATGAGTTAGATGAAGCGGCTGCAATTGAAGTAATTGAACAACTTAAAAAGCAAAAAGTCGAAGCCGTCGCTGTTTGCTTATTGTGGTCGATGGTGAATCCATCTCATGAAATTACTATCGGTAAGTTGCTGGATAAACATCTGCCAGAGATTCCCTACACACTTTCGCATCAACTAAACCCAACGGTACGCGAATACCGTCGAGCCTCGTCGACCGCTATTGACGCATCCCTAAAGCCTTTAATGGGTGAATACATTCGTAATCTTGAGGTGCGTCTGCAGGAGGCTGGTTTCGGTGGTCGTCTGCTCGTATTAACTGCATCCGGTGGAGTGCTCGACGCCAGTGATATTTGGGATACGCCAATCCACACCATCGGTAGTGGACCCGCCGCCGCACCGATAGCAGGTCGTCACTATGCAAAGCTGGATGCAGACACGGAAACGGCAATTATTACCGATGCAGGTGGTACGACTTATGATGTTGGTCTGGTGCAAAATGGTCAGATCCCCTGGACGCGGGAAAATATGGTAGGTGGTCAAAAACAGGGATTTATAACCGGGTTCGCTGCAGTAGATGTGCGAAGTGTTGGAGCCGGTGGTGGCTCCATTGGCTGGGTTGATGATGGTGGACTGTTACATGTGGGCCCAGAAAGTGCGGGTTCTGATCCGGGTCCTGCATGTTGGGGTCGCGGTGGCACTCGTCCAACGGTAACTGACGCCTGTGCCGTACTCGGTTACATTGACCCGGATTTCTATCTTGGCGGCGCTATGCAAATCGATGTTGCGGCGGCAGAAAAAGCCATTATGGCGGATGTAGGTGAACCATTGGATTTGGTTCTGGAAGAGGCTGCGGCAGCAATTTTTGATCTGGCCTGCCAGAATATGGTGGTGGCCATTGAAGATATTACCCTCAGCCGAGGAATAGATCATGGAAAAGCTACCATGATCGGCGGCGGCGGCGGCGGCGGGTTGTATTCAGCATGCATTGCTTCAAAGTTGGGCGTAAATCAAATTGTTATTCCTTCAGTGGCGGCGGCCCTCAGCGCTGCGGGTTCACTACTTTCTGACCTGCGTCGTGATTTTACCACTACGAGTTTGATGTTAACGACGGTATTTGATTACGAAACAGCAAATCAAATCCTGGCAGATCTTAAGACCAAATGCGAAGCCTTTGCGACTGCTTCAGCTAGCACCAGCGTGACCATCCGTTACAGTATCGAAGCACGTTACCCGGACCAGGCCTGGGAAATAGAAGTACCATTGCGTGGTTCACATTATTCTGGAGAAGAAGAGCTAAGCAACTTAATTGAAGATTTTCATGCGCATCATCGCGAACTATTTGCCATTGCCGACCTTAGCTCACCCGTCGAAATTATTGCCTGGCGCGCCGAGGTCTCCTGTAAGTTGCATAATAATACTGCATCCACTGCAGAATTTGGTGAGGCAGCACATGATGTAAAGGCTAGCCGACGCGCCTACTTTCAGGGTATTGGTTGGGTCGATGCCAACGCATATAGAGCAGAATCTATAAAAACAGAGACGACTATTGACGGACCGGCTTTTATTGAGTCCCCGGTGACAACGATTATCGTGCCACCGAATGCAAAAGCGTCCAAGCTTGATAGTTCATCATTCAAGATCGTGCCAGGCGTATCTGCGGCGCATGGACAGGCGCAGGAGCTTGGCGATCCTGATGCGAAAATGACGGGCCACGAGTTGGCAATGGTTAACAGTCAGCTCGAATCTGTGGTGATAGCGATGCGCAACACGCTGCTGCGTACCGCACGTTCCGCTGTCATGAATATGGCCCGTGATTTTGTTTGCGGCATTCTGACTGCCGAAAATGAAGTGTTGGCGGCCTGTGAGGGAATACCTTGTATGATCATGAGTGGTCCAGACATCCAGGCGCGCTACATCAAGCAATGGCATCCGGAATTAAAGCAGGGCGATGCCTTCGTGCATAACGATCCCTATACCGGCAATACTCACGCGGCGGACTGGACTATTTTCATGCCAGTGATTGATGACAATGGTCAACATCGTGCGACCGTGTACGCAAAAGCGCACATGGCTGATTGCGGTAACTCTATCCCAACTACTTTTTTTGCTACTGCAAAAGATGTGTATGAGGAGGGCGCATTAATATTTCCCGGGACGAAAGTCCAGACTAACTATGAGTTGCATGAGGACTTTATTCGTCAATGTCGTGTACGTATACGCGTGGCAGATACCTGGTACGGTGATTTCCTTGCCATGATGGGTGCTTGTCGTATTGGTGAGCAGCGACTGCAAGAGTTAATTAAATCGTTGCCGGAGAAGGGTCTGGAAACCTTTTCCAAAGATTGGATGGACTACTCTGAACGACGTATGGTGTCCGCACTAAAAGAAATGCCATGTGGTAATACCAGGGTCACGCTACACCATGATCCTGTGCCTGGTGCAGAAGATGGTGTGCCGGTTAATGTGGATCTTAAATCCGATCCTGAAAAGGCAAAAATCACGATCGACTTACGCGACAATTTGGATTGTTTACCCTTTGGTATGAACCTGTCTGAATCGACGATTACCTCAGCGGCCATGTTTGGTGTGTTTTCCAGTATCCGCCAGCATGTGCCACTTAACGCAGGTAGTTTTCGTCGTATTGAAGTGCTACTCCGTGAAGGTTGCATGATTGGTATTCCAAAGCATCCGTTCAGTTGTTCTGTAGCAACCACCAATTTGTCTGAACTGGCTGGTAAGGCGGTGACGCTTGGTTTTGCAAAATTAGGTGACGGCTTTGGTTTAGCCGAGTTGGGACGGCATATGCCACCTGCCATGGCCGTTGTGTCCGGTATTGATCCGAGGCCGGGCCGTGGCGCCTTCCAGAACTTTCTATGCCTGTTAGTCTGCAATGGACCCGGTGCACCGAATGCAGATGGTTGGCTAACCAGCATCGGTCTGGGCGTCGCTGGCTTGCAACAACACGATCCGATTGAAGTCGATGAAATGAAATACCCGATCCTGATTCGCGCCCAATACTTAATGTCTGATACCGAAGGCGCTGGTCGACATACGGGTTCACCTAGCGCCTATGTCGAGTATGAACCCATCGATACAACAATCGAGGCCTTATTTACCAGCGACGGTACGGTGAATGCGCCCATTGGCATCCGCGGTGGTGGAAATGGTGCTAAAGCCCAGCAATTCAAACGCAACAAGAAGGGTGAACTGGAAGTGCTTGATCTGTGTGCGCGTGTCACTGTGGCACCTGGCGAATCTTTGGTGTCTATTTGCACTGGGGCAGGTGGCTATGGATTGCCAATAACTCGCGATTGTGATCGCGTTGCCCGTGATGTAAGAGAAGGTTATGTAACTAAAGAACGTGCGAAAAATATTTATGGTGTTGTCTTTAACGACGACGGCAGTGTCGATGTCGAGAACACCGCAAAGCTGAGAGGGCGCATGGATAACGTAAAAACTCAGACTGCAGCAGATGATTCACTGTCAGTAGCGTAATAACATTTCGACTTTTACGCTAGAATAGTGTGATTCACACGACTTAAATATCATATGAAAAAGCTATTAGCCTATTTTATAAAAATAATTGGCCCTGCTGCAGTAATTACCGCGGGGACGATGGGAGCTGGTTCCACGTCGTCATTAATTCTCGCCGGCGCCTGGTTTCAATATGATTTGCTCTGGCTTGCCATATTAATCTTGCCGCTATTTGTTGTTTCGGTTGATTCAGCATCGAGATTAGGCCTGGTTAATAAAGATCGCGGTATGTTTTCTTTGATTCGTGAATTTATTCATCCTGGTGTTGCCTGGTTAATTATTATGATTCATATACCTGTGCATATCTTTGTCGGGATGGCGCACATGTCGATTATGACCTCAGCAACTATGGCTTTGTTTGGTTACTCTCCAACAGACGCGGCGATTACTTTTCCTCTAGTAGAGGTTGCTCTATCAATTAGTTTTTCACTCGCGCTTATTTGGCTGTTAACCTCCGGCGGTTATGAGCGCATGCAGAAATTGATGACGGCTGGCATGCTTGCGATGTTTATTTGTTTTTTAATTGTGGCCTTACGTGGCTTCCAGGAGATTAGTGCAATCTTGATGGGCCTTGTGCCGAATATACCTTCAGATCTACCTGTGCCGGGGCAGAATTTTAGTCGTGACAGTGGCCTTTCAATGCTCGCCATCATTGGCAGCGTACTCGCACCCGGTGCGCTATTTGGCATCTCCTACCTGAGTGCCGATAGTCATAGTGGCGCGCTTGATTTGAAGAAGGAATTTCGAAAGTCAATTATCAACCTGGGGGTTTTATACGGCGGGTATTCTGTCTTTGTCATCGTCGCGGGTGGTTTTGCCCTTTACCCTCTTGCGAATCACGCGGATATCGATTCCGTAAGCGAAGCCAGTAAGATACTGGTACGGGCCTTTCCGGAAGGTATTAGTTTTCTTGCGCCAATCGTTTTTTCGTTTGGCATGTTGATAGCGGCAATAACAACTTACGTGGTTATTGTAGAGGTGACTAGCTATGCCTTTTTAGACATATTGCGTTTGAATTGGCACTACGCTAAAGATAACGTTATGTTTAAACGAACATTGATGGCGATGATTTTGATCCCCGGCCTGTCATCACCATTTTGGGATTTTCCTGCATTGGCCAAGAATCTCTTACTCATGGGGGTGAATACCCTTGTTATACCTTTAGCATTTTTTGTATTGTTAATTTTGCTAAATAAGAAAGCCGTGATGGGTGAACATGTGGTGAGCGCGAAAAGAAATATTATTTTGATTGCAGGCTTAGTATTGTCAGTTAGTTTATCTATTATGAATTTACCGGAAGTTATCCGAATGTTTAGCAATTAAGATTTTAGTTGGGATTCATTAAATGCGGATAATTAGACAAGGAGAACAGATGGTGTACGTAGAGCAACACGCAGCTTTCACTATTAAAATTAGAGGACAAGCCGGCAGATGAATACAAAAATCAGTATGATGATAGCGGGCACATATCCCATGCAGGATTACATCGGCCTGGCACAACAAATCGAAAACTATGGTTTTGATGAACTACATATAGCCGATGATTTGATTATGCGACCGGCCTGGCCAATATTAACCTTAATTGGACATAACACAGAACGAATTAAACTCGGGCCTGCCATCGTCTCTCCAATGATGGCCCATCCTGTTTACCACGCTGCAAACCTGATTGCACTCGATGAAATTACCGGTGGTCGTGCGATATGCGGAGTTGGCAGAGGTGGTTTAAACCCAATGGTTGGCCTGAAAAAACCGAAAAGCACGATAAAGATGTTGCGAGAGGCTGTGCAGTTAATGCGGAAAGTCATCGCGCAGGATACGAGCCCTTTTGACGGCGAGTATTTTCACGCAGCGCCTGAACTTGTGTTTCATCACAAACCTGTACGAGAGGATATTCCGATATTTATCGGAACCTGGGGCCCAATAGTGGCACAACTTGGAGGGGAAGTGGGGATTGGGACGAAAGCGGACTGCGTATCTGATCCGGCCTATGTCAGTAAACTTCGTGATAACGTCCATATTGGGGCAAAACGAGTGGGTAAAAATCCGGACGACATGGAAATGATTGTTGGACCACTCTGTTCGATTTCAACAGACCGTGCCGCTGCTACCCGAACCATGAAAGAATTGTTGGCCATCTATCTTCCCTTCCTTAGCCCAACGAAAGAAGCAGTGGGCATTGATGAAGATGCGATTAAAAAAGCCAATGCGGCCTACCTTGCTGGCGATCATGAGAAGGCAGCATCCTTCGTTCCTGACCAGGCTGTAAAGAGCTTTTCACTGACCGGGACACCGGAGGACATCATTCCACAGATCGAAGCGCTGATCGAAGCGGGTGCTACAAATATCACCTTCGGTCCGCCTCATGGGCCAAATGCGATGGAAGCAATCAAGCTTCTCGGCGAAAAAGTGTTACCGAATATTCAAAGATAAACAACAATCAAAATCCAACTAAGGAAAACTGAAATGTCCAAAGACAATGAGAAACTGCTCGCGGAATATCCTGCTGCATGGTCTGCGCATGATATAGATAAAGTCCAGACATTTTTTACCGATGATTGTGTTTACTCCGATCCGACACTGGGTGTGGTGAAGCATGGCAAGAAGGGGTTGCTGGAATTCGCAGAAGAAATATTTAGCATGCAACCTGATTTTCATCTTGAGTATTCTGAATATTTCGCGACAGAAACTCATGGCGCATCTGTGTGGACGATTACTAATACATGGAATGGAAAATTTCACGGTGTTGATGTAAGCGGTAAAAAAGTCAGCTTCACCGGCACCACCATATTCGAATTCAAAAATGGAAAAATCAGCAAGAATACCGATTACTGGGATCTTACCCCTCTGATGCTGCAATTGGGTGTACTGACGACGGATCTTAGAGCATGTAAATAATCTATTTTGATTCTCTATATAGGAGATTATTCGCTGAATGACCGACAATTTTAGATGGGGTGAACTGGGTGTTTATGGTGGAGGAATTATTCGGGGAGCAAAGACTCTCCGGCTAGATCATTTTGCACAGGAAGGCTTGCGTCTGTTGAATTTCAATGTCGAAGTCCAGTGTACAGCCACCCGCTCGTCCCTCATGACGGGTAGATATCCAATCTGCTCAGGGACAACAAAAGTCGTATGGTGATAGCTCTATGGTCTAGTGCAGTGAGAAATCACCCTGGCTGAACTCCATATCCCACAATGATAAAAACTTACTTGAGTGAACGCCTGGAAGACATTTACTCAGTGTATTCTTCCTTCCTTGAATTGAAAATTCCAGATTAAAAAATTTCCCTCTACAGCTTGTAGATATGTTTGGCCAATTGTTAGTCCATTAGATAATACAAAATACAAAAAATAATGCGGATGCTGGATTGGTAATATACAAGCTTTGAAATTGACATGAATAATAATAACTTATGAGTCAGTTGACTAAGATGTAAGAATTAGATAATAATTCAATCCGTACAGTAACAGGCTTAACTATTCAGGATGCAAAACATAATGAAGACACTACTATCGATATTGCTTTTCATTTCTGTTCTCTCAACTAACCTTTTTGCACATCCAGTGGATATCAAAGAAAATCGACAATTAAGTGGTTTGTGGGAGTACAAATCTATATCGCATAAGGGTGGTAAGGTGACTCCTAATCAGGGATATTTTTTGTTTCATAATGGAAAATTCATTCAACATACGATTGATACTAGTGTCTCGCATATGGAAAAAGTGGGTCAGGCGCATGTTGGCACATACAGTATTGAAAACGGAATTTATTATTTCGATGTCGAATTAGGGGTCATTGTCTATCCTGATCAGGAACAGAAAACGAAGGTGCGAAGAAAGGGTCGTAATCATGCGAGTATCTTGCTGGATAACAATTCGCTCAAACTTTCATTTGATGAAAATTCTGTTCAACTACTGGAGAAAATCGGAGATGGAAAGGTAGAAATTCATGCCTATGAAAACGGATACCTCGCATTTTCGGAAGATAGATTTATTCTGATATACCTAAATGGCGACAGTTACGTATCTGCATCTGGTCTATTCACAAAGCTGGAAGATGCCCTGGAATTACATGCTGAGTTTATGATAACGGTAATGGATAACCAGGTTACGTACTCGGACAATGTTGACCTTCAGTTGGGTTCAGATAAGGAACAACTGTTTTTACCCGAAGGCAGGATCTTGAAATTAAAGTCAATTCGTTAGTAGCCAGCTGCTTGTAGAAATTAAGTTCTTTTTTCAATACGGTATACGGACAAAAGAATGGTTTTAATTTGGAATTGAAGGAAATTGTTATTACAGCACGAAAACGCGAGGAGAGCCTTCAGAATGAATCTATCTCTATTAATGCTTTGAACAAAGGTGATCGGAGCCCGGATTGAAATGAATATTGGTGAAATCAGCGAGTACACTCCCCGGTTGCAGTTCAACCAGGTAGCTACAAACCCAGGGTTTTCAAATTTGTCTGAATTTTCATTTCGTGCTATTGGTCAGATTAGGATTAAAACCCTGGTGACGAGATCTGAGGCATGAGCGATCTAGCCAACACTGGGACATTCTGGCGACTTATATTCCTGTTGTTTGTAAGCTGTGGTAGCACAGCGATCCACGGGGAAATTGTGGATTTCACGGTCACCAGGATTGAACCCGCCTTCGAAGGTAAATCATTCGGAAAGAGTGGTAAGTACATAAGGATAGAAGGTGTTGCAACCGGGGTACTTGACCCGGCTGATCCACTTAATACCGTTATTGTTGATCTGGATAAAGCGCCTGCCGATAAAAATGGCTTAGTCGAATATAAAGTGGATGTCGTCATTATGCGACCGGAGCAGGGTGGTAATGGTTCATTGGTCTATTCAGTAACAAACCGTAGTCGTTTTATGGATCTCTACTTTTTCAACTGGAACCAGCAATACCGTTTTGCCTCCAATCAACTGGCTCTTGAAGATGTGGGTGATGGTCTGGTGATGAAAGAAGGATATACGTTTGTCTGGAGTGCCTGGGATGGCAGTATTCAACCGGGTGAAGGGATTCTGGTGGCAGATTTTCCTGTCGCATTTGCAGATGGCAAACCCCTCGAGGGTATGAACCTGGTTGAATTTTTCGATACTGGGACAGATGCGATTTTTACTGCGAAGCTATCGCATCCTGTTACGGATCAGGATGTTACTCGGGCAAGCCTTACTGTACGTCAGTATGAAGCCGATGCCAGGAAAATACCGGAGGATTTGTACTTCTCCTATGAAAACGACGAAACCTTAAAAATTAACAGACCTGCAGGATTTGATTCCGGCGCAATTTATGAATTTATTTATCCTGCGATTGACATTACCAGGATAAAAGGGAGTGACGGTAAGATCCTGGACGAGAATGGTATCTTCGGTACAGGTTTTGCTGGCATGAGGGACCTGGTTTCCTTTCTGCGTCATGATGAAACTCAAAATAACCCTGTTAGAGACGCAGGAATTAGTCGGGCATTGATTTATGGTTATTCACAATCCGGCAGGATGATAAAGGATTTTATTTATGAAGGTTTCAATGAGGATGAAAAAGGCCGGATCGTATTTGAAGGTGCCATGCCCTCAGCATCAGGCGCGGCCAGAAGTTACATTAATTGGCGTTTTGCCAAACCCGGAAATTATACGAGTCAACATCATTGGCATCTGCAGCCGGGTGATCAATTTCCTTTTACCTATGGAGTCACCCATGATCCTGTTACTGGTAAATCAGACGGTATCTTTAACAAGTGTGAGAGAAGCGATACCTGCCCGAAGATCATGCATGTGGATACAGGTTCAGAAATCAGGGATCGACGTGCCTCACTGGTCGTAACAGACCCATTGGCTCAGAAAGATCTGGTATTGCCAGACAATGTACGTGTGTACTGGCTGGCTTCATCGACACATATCCCTTTCAACTTCAGGGATCTCAGCACCACTTCGAAACGACGTTCGGGACAGCACGGTGAAGAAGTAAAGAATCTCACCAGCCCGGTAGATATCCGTCCCGTACAGAGAGCCTTGCTGGTGGCACTTGATAAATGGATTGCGGATGGTAAACGTCCACCTGAATCCAGTTATGGCAGGATCAGTGACGGTACCCTGGTATCGATGAATAATATCATCGCAGATTTTCCCCACTCAATACCCGACTTCACCTTTACTGCAAACTATAATGCAATTAGACAAACAGATTATGTCCTGACCGATGATCCCCTGAACCCTTACAGGCTAGGAAGTAGTTATAAGGTTTTATTTTCTGCGATTGACGAGACTGGTAATGAAATTCCCGGGATCCAACTACCGAGAGTAGCCAATCCGATTGGCACATATACTGGTTGGAACCCAAGGGCGAAGGGATTTGGAGAAAATGATCTCTCCGAAGCCTTTGGTTCATGGGCTCCGCTGGCGGCTACCAGAGAGGAACGTCTTGAAACCGGGGACCCTCGGCTGTCTTTGAGTGAACGCTATAGCAGTCATAAAGAATGGGTGTCCAGGGTCAGGAATAGTGCAGATGAACTTGTCAGCAAAGGCTATCTGTTGTCTCGCGACAGGGATACGATTGTGTCGCAGGCCAATCAGCAGAAGTTTTGAATCCTGTCCAGAATATTCATCAGTCTGATAATTATCTCAGTATGATCATTGTATTAGTTGCTTGTCTGGACACAAACTTTTTAAACTCGTGTAAGGTCAGGTGCTACAGTCGAAAGACAATCATATTTGATACTATTGAACATGCACAAGTTTCTAGATAAAGCGAGATTGGGATATTGAGTAGTGAAGTGACTAACCCTGTCGATAGAGTATCCGTCTACATCGCTGCGGGATTGGTATCTGGCTGTGGTGCCTTAATGTTCAATATTATGCCGGTATTCGTCGGTGCGCTGGCTGACGGCTTCAAACTCAGCGAATCCGAACTCGGGGATATCGTCGCCGGATTTAACATTGCATTTACAATTGTAGCCATTTCCTCGCTGGTCTGGGTGCGACGATTTAACTGGCGTGCCATATCGTTTATTGGTGTAGCAGTGGCTGCAATCTCGCTGCTGGCGATGACTCTTGCAAGCGGGAATCCAGCTATCCTGTTGCTGACAGCCTGTGTTGGCCTGGGCATGGGCGCTCTTTATGCGCTGATCATGGCAATACTCGGTGACAGTGACGATCCAGATCGGGCCTTTGGCCTAAAGCTTGGCCTCGAAACGCTTCCCGGTGCAGCTCTGCTTTTTCTTCTACCAGCAGTTATTGTGCCTGAGTATGGTTTTAGCGGCGTTGTTCTTACTATGGCGGCGACTCTTGTCGTACTTGGCTTGTCGAGTTTCTGGCTTCCTGTAAGCGGAATAAAAAAAGTGTCAGTAAACAACGAGAGTCGAACAACAGTATTTGGGAAAAGTCGCTTACTGAGCTTTCTTGCTCTGTTTTCCAGTCTCTCTTTCTTCACCGGGATAGCTGCTTCATGGGCGTTTCTGGAATTACTCGCAAACACTCGCGCCTTACCCGCAAATGTCATAGGTACAACATTGGCTGTGGGATTTATTATATGTGGACTTGGTGGCTTTGCCGCTGCAGCTGTTGCCGATCGCTGGGGGCGTATCCTGCCATTTGCAGCCATTATTTTGATTAACCTGCTCGGGCTCTGGGAGTTAGCGAATTTTGACGGAACGATCGGATACGCCATTGGAGCCAGCCTGTTTTTATTTTCCGTAAACTTCGGCCTGACCTATACATTTGGATTGACCTCACAAGTTGATCAAAGCGGAAAGCTGGTCGTACTATCAGCTGCGGTACTTTCGATTGGCGGGGTAGTAGGTCCTTTTATATCCGGCCGACTTGTAGAAGTTATCGGTTATGGCGCCATGCTAGCTTTTTCTGCAAGCTGTTCCCTGATTGCCCTTACCGTCTATATCGGCGTAATCCATCTGCACCGCTTAGGTCAAATAGACAACGCGTTCAGTTAGTGTCAGTTACCTGCAAAATGTCGCAGCACATTCGAGGTGATACGTGCAATGTCGTTGTCGCCATCGTCAACCATCAGGCAAGTGCTCCATGCCATAGAACTACTAGAGAATACTGCTCCGCCATTTGGCACTTCGTAGTAGGCAATGTCGCAGCGTACCTCACCCAGCACCTCACCGGTGCTCGGTAAATCTTCGGGCAAGTTTAAGGGAATTCCGTCGAACTCTTTGGCTGATGCTAAGCAAACCGTAGAAGTCGGAGAGCCGCGTCGATAGTCGATGCGATCGAATTCGAAACCTGCCGGGCCGCCCATTAGGTCACCGTCGGCGTAAATTTTATCACCTTCAACTCCTTCAAATATCCAGGCAAACTCCGGCCGTTTGCTTTCTTCATTGCGGTAATAAGCGGCGGCGGGCCCAAAAACAACGCCAGCAGCACCTACACCAAAGAGCGTATGTGGTTCCCTGCCACGTACAGCCCCCCAGCCTCCACCCGGTTCGCCGTCGGCAGCATGATATAACTCACCGGATTCCGAGTACCAGGGATCGAGACCGAATTTACCGCGCCGAACTTCAATCACATCGGGATTGGAAGGTAATATGGACGTAACTGTGTAATAACCTTGTCCGCCTATATACATCAGATTCCCACTTTCCCGGGTATAGCTGCTGAGAGCATCCAGCATCTGGCCACTGCAGTATTCAGGGTGCTGACCGGTAAGGACTACATTGTATGGTTCAAGTGAACTCACGCCTTCCCAATGCAGGTCATGGTCAGTAATGATATCGAAGTCGATGCCGATATGATTCAACCAATCTGTAATGTACAGGTCAGCACTCAGTTGGTGAGGACCTTGCATCAAAGGGTGAATATAGCCGGGTCGCATGTTTACCATGGGTCTGGACCAACTGGAATGGCAGCATCCCGTGCGGTCTTTGTGGACATCATACACACTGAGTAAACCTTGCTTAGCGGTCCATAGATCGGTTTCGCCAATAATTTCGTCAAAGGTTTTGCCGGTAATATCCTTGATGGCCGGGCTTGGCCACCAGTGCCGTTCATTGGCGTAGGCTAAATGGCTAAAAGTAGGTAACAGAAATGCCACTTTGGCTTCAGGTCGTGCTGTTGCTGGTCGAATAACAAAGGGAATGCAGTCGTAGCCGCCGTCACCCTCCATCTCTACGCCGTACATACCGGGTGCTAAATCGTTTGGTACTTCCCAGGTAATTGAAGGTTCCCAATTTGCGTCTGTTAAATCATCGGAGTGAAAAGCAATTGCGCCATATTGCTCAGGTGCTTCAGTAAAACAAACGATTTTGCCTTGCCAGTTGTGTCCGGTCATGGCGCGTTGAGGGCAATTTACCAGTTTGCCATGAAAGGCATTTTTTCCTCTATCGAGCACGACATCCGTGCTCTGTGCCCTGGAGAAATCCCAATTCGCGATCACTTCACTCTGGTTAGTGGTGATCCTGGGGCTTTCGATTTTGCCGTCGAATACTGCACTGATCTTGCTGTTTTGGCGACACGCCGCGATACAGAAAGTAGCGTCAGTCGCTATACTGCTTCCGACACCAGCCAGAGGCGTTTGGAAAAGTTCTATTTGATCAAATTCCAAACTCCGCAGTTCCATCTGGATAGCCTTGCTTTCGGACTCAAGGGACGCGCTAACTTCATACCAGCGTAAATCGTTAAGGGGCTTGTTACCGCTAACGCTTGTTCCGGCCCAACGGAACTCGATTGCTCCGTTTTTATTTATAAATAAACCATGCCCCGTATCCCAACACATTATGGCTTGATCTTCACCACGTTGCGATTGAGTTGGTCGAAAGAATGTTTTGAGTGAGGGGCAATCAGGCTTAGGGATGACTTTATCAAAATGAACATAACTGCCAGGCACCAGAGTCTGATGCTTACCGGGATATTGCCCGGCAAAGCTACTTTCGATTGGCTGATGTTGCTTTCGTTGACGGCTTAAACGAACGAGTCTGGCTTTAAAGGTGTCAGCATGAGTGCTGACCATAAAATGTATGTTTTCGCCGCGCCGGACACTCAGTTTATTACAGTAGCCAACAATTTTATCCGGGTTAGTCATAGATTGATTCCCATAAAAAGTGTCGCTTACGTACTGGTTTTTTAAACGAGACCCTGAACGACTCTCGTATTAATATCTATCCATTAGTGTTTAATGGCTTACTTTTTAATCTAATATTTCAGCACTTCCCTGTGCTTAATATTATTCTAAATAAATCAAATTTCCCTAAAAGTTATACTTTAATCGCAAGTACCACTCTGCAGGACGGGATGCTGTAGCAATAACGGATTCAGCGTCAGCTACGGTGGAAATACTGTAAATTTCATCCGTCAAGTTGGTGCCGCCCAGGCTGACAAGCCACTTTTCGTCAACGGTGGTGTAGGTCAGATTGGCATCGAGGTTGCCATAGCTTTTCTGAAATGCTCTCGGGTCGTTAGCAAAATCTTTCTGCTGAGAATCTGTCCAGTTGTAATCACCGCGTAAGGAAAGTCGACCAGACTCATTATCAAAGAAGGTCACTGTCCCGCCGAAATGTAGAGTAAGTTCTGGCGTTTGTTGAAATATAAAAGTATCTGCATTAGGGAAGTTGGCGAGCGCGTCAGGAGTAAAAGTGTCGTACTCCGCATCCATATATCCCAGGCTTGCCTGAATATCCAGCCAATCAGTTGGCACAGCAACGATCTCCACTTCAGCACCTTTAATAGTCGCCGTTCCGGCATTGGCCAGTGTGGGAACCGTCAGCGGACCTCCCACGTTAACGTTGAGAGTTACCTGAAGATCTTCGTAATCAACATAGAACAGCGAGGCGTTCACTCGCAACTTATTGTCGAGTAACTCACTCTTAAAACCTATTTCATAGGAGGTTGCCGTTTCAGGGTCCGCATACCCAATAACATCATCGGGGGTTAAACCTGGTGGTGGAGTTACTGCAGGGAAGTATCTCATAGAAAAGCCACCACCTTTAAAACCTTCAGAGAATGATGCATACACCATCAGATCATCCGTATACTGATAGCTCAAGCTAGCCATGGGCGTGAAGTCGTCATTGCTACGCTTGAACGGGCCGCCTGGGAAAATCTGAGTACCTAAAGCACCAAAAGCGCCGTCGAGGACATTTACATACCCCGGAATAGGACCCGCGATTGAATTAGGGTCGGTATACCTGTGTATTATCTGCAAGCTAGGATCAAAGGATCGGGTTTCATCTGTATAGCGTACGCCAGCGGTTAACGAGAGCTGATCCGTAATATCATAGGTACCCTGAGCAAACACTGCCCAACTTTCGTTGTCTATGAGACCACCACTGTCAAAACCAAAGTCTCTAAACAAGACCGGGAATACCTGACTACCTTCCTCTGTACTATAATAGAAACCTGCCATGTAATTGAGTCGTCCATCAAAGGCCTCGCTGGAAATCTGCAGCTCCTGGCTAAAAGTCTCCAATTCGATCTCCTGTGCGACTGTGGAGTAACGGTAGGCATTTACAGAAAGATTCTGATCCACGTCAACTTCTACCTCTCGATACGCGCTAATGGACTTCAGGTTAAAATTCCCAACTTCCCAGTCCAGGGTTAGCCCCAGGCCGCGAATGTCTGCATTGGATTGGTTCGGCCCATACCCGGTAGTTTTTAAATCGTCAAGTTCAAATTCGTATTGTGCATTGTAGCAAATCGGGTTTGAAAGTCGTGCCGCGCCTGCTGCTATAGCGCACTCACCAGTGCTAACCCCGGCGTTATTATGAAGGCCGGCAAGACCGGCGGTCTCGTCCGTTGCTAACAGGAATTGCCCCGGTGTTTCTTCTCTGATTACAGACGTATCAGCTGTTATGGTTGCCATTAAATCAGGGGTGATATCCCACTCCAGCGCTAAACGGCCACCCATACGATCAACATTGCCCTGGGTTTCACCAGTTTTGGCTGCGATTTGAGGACTAACGTCAATGGCGAGACGGTCGACATGGCCGTCGCGGTTTTGAGTTGACAAGGACAAACGGCCACGGAGCGTGTCAGTCATAGGACCCGAAACAAATAGCCTTCCATCTATGCGATCATAATCGCCAACAGTCACTTCAGCGCCCCCTTCAAACTCCTCTGTGGGTCGCTTGGAAGTAATTGAAATCGCACCGCCGATCGTATTCCTGCCAAAAAGTGTCCCCTGAGGTCCGCGTAAAACTTCGATCTGCTCGGCATCGACAGTACTCAGCAGAGAACCCACGGATTTACCTATATAAACACCATCAAGGTAAACACCGACACCGGGCTCAACCGTAATAACATGGTCTGATTGACCAATACCCCGAATATAAACTTGTGTCGATGCGCCGCCGCCAGATTCAGTTGCGACAGAGTCAAATTGTACGTTTGGCGTATATTTACCAACATCAGTCGTCCGCAGGACGCCACGTGTCTCTAATTGCTGGGCGCTAAATGCAGACACAGAGATTGGTGTGTCTTGCAAGGATTCCGCCCGTCGTCGGGCCGTAACAACGATTTCCTCAAGCGCCCCCTTTCTTTCTGCTGATGTGCCTGAAGTGCCTTGGCCGTATACGGTCATGGACGCTGCCGCGAAAACCAACCCCAGCCCCGTAACTTGTAGAAAGCCTGTAATTGAAGCCAATATGGAAATGTCTTTACTCATAAGGATTTACCCCACTTAAGATTGCGAAATCGCCTAAAATTGTGTTATTTGACATTAATGTGTCAGGTGACGAGTATTGAAAATAAAACAGTCGGCTGATGATGTCAAGAATTTATAGAGATAGACAATTATGCCTGCCGACCGCTCTGCTAAGCTAGCCTAATGACGCAAGGCTTATCCTCTCAGTGCAATCTCATCCTCAAATGATTTTGCAATTTATAGCGTTCCTGAGCTGATATGTAATTGAGAGGGATTTCAGGTACTACTGTAGGAATTAAATTTGCATAAAAAAAACAAATCGATACTGTGTACGCAAAATGAAAATGCGAAATAATCCTCCGAAAATACCCGTCTCGTCACCGGGGACAGCTATCTATCCAAAAGGTATGCAGAAAGTACAGGATATACTCACGACTGCAGCTGAAGTTCTGGCCGACGAAGGCTATAGCGCCTTTACCATGCGTAACATTGCCTCAAGATTAGGAATCACCCTGCGGAATCTACAATATTATTTTCCAACCAAGCGAGACCTCTTTCAGGCTGTCGTTGAGAAAATGACCGACATGGAGCTGGAAACAGCAGGGATTGCAGTGGAATCACCCGGTTTGAACGCGGAAGAACGTTTATCTGCATTCATTGATTACAGTATCAAGGATAATGAAACGCCACTTGTTCGAGGTTTCCAGTTTGAACTATGGGCCCTTGCGACACGGGACGATTTTGCGGCGGAATGTCGTGACCGTATGACATCCACCTACTGTGAGTATATTTATACCCTTGTCAAACCGCTTACACCAGGCCTCTCGAGTCGGCAACAACGCATCAAATCTGCCCTGATCCTTGCCATGCTGCAGGGCACACCATTGATTCACAGTGAAGGTGTGAACAAAAAATACCAGATCAAAAATATCGCTGTTAAAGTAAAACAGGAAGTGCGGAACATCCTTCATAATTAAGTTCCTGGTTTAATACACTCTAGTTTCCTTAATCGGTCAGTTATGTCGAATTGACCTTCCTTTTGTTCCTGGCGCCTTGCACTAAAGGTGTCATCTGACTAATATTAGCCTGTTGCATGTTTTTGTTATGGTTCCAACCGGGAAGAATTCAGATGACTGATAAATATGAACTCTATGATTTAAAGGTGGAAGTTATCGCCAGTGATGACGGTAAACCCATGGTCTGCCAGCACCACCTGGGTGATTACTTCACTGTCACGGATGATGATCTCATCGAATTCCCTGCTGGCGTGCGCTTCCCCATGTTTGCTCTGGCTGCCATTTTGCCAATCTTGCCCGCCAAGCAAAGAGAAACAACGAAGTACGACTGGATGAGCACCGATGCGATCATTGCCTGCCCGGATCCCAACTGCGGCGGACGCTTTTTGATTACTCGCGAAGGGAAAAAGATTTATCGTCATAGTGAAAACACGGCAACACCCACCCCGGAATAAAAACACGAATTGAGAGGTATTTAACGATGGAAACCATAGATCTGAGACCCGATTATACGATTCCTCGTCTGTTGAAGGGCAACTGGCAGATCGCCGAAGACCACAGTGACAGGGAATTTCATGAAAAAGAGTTGATGGAAGATCTTATTACCTTTGCCGAAGCCGGTATGACCACCTATGTCTGTGGTGATATCTATGTGGGTGTGGAGGCGAAGTTGGGTAAGTTCCGACAGTTATACAAGGATCGTTATGGCGAAAAAGCGGCAAATAAAATAAAGGTTTTTACTACCTATGTGCCCTACTTCCTGGAAGAAGAGAAGCTCAGAAACCATAGTTTCGTCGACGTGGAAAAGATCGTAAACCGTTCTCTCGAACGACTTCAACAAGATAGCATTGACCTCGTCCAGATGCACTGGTGGGAGTGGTCGATACCTGGTCACGTGGAGATGGCTCTGCACCTGCAGAAACTTCAGAAAGTGGGAAAGATAGACAAGCTGGCGGTAACCAACTACGACGTCAAGCAAACGAAAGAAGTCCTGGATGCGGGTGTGGATCTGGTGTCCAACACGGTACAGTATTCATTGACGGATCGGCGACCTGAGAATGGTATGGTGCAGCTTTGCGCAGAAAACAATATGAAACTTCTTTGCTACGGTGCCCTCGGCGGCGGCCTCTTTAGTGACAAGTGGCTGGGTATTCCTGATCCTGGCAAGCCCGCCTTCGAAAACGTATCCCTCGACAAGTACTACCGCATCATCTGCGATTTCGGTGGTTGGACCTTGTTCCAGCGTCTGCTACAGGTACTGAAGGATATCGCAGTCAAACACAAGATCAGCATCGGTAACGTGGCCGTGCGTTACATACTGGAGCGAGACCAGGTGGGCGCGGTCATTGTTGGGGCAAGACACGCCCGACACCTCAAGGAAAACCTGCGGGTGTTCGACTTTTCCCTGGATGAAGAGGATTACAAGCAACTCAATGCCATTCTTGCCGAAAACATCGGACCTAAGGGAGACATCTATAGCGTAGACAGGGAAGAGAATCGAGATGCACTGGAGGAACCGAAAACGGAATACTTCGATGTGGAGGGCGGCAAGTTGATAAAGAAGACCCGTGAGCCCGTCACTGTATCCGAACCCTATGGCCATCATATATAGGAACAATAGTAGCTAATTAAATAGGGTCTTCAGTAGAATCTGTGGGTTAACAGGAAAGGCAGATAAATAACACCGTCATTCCCGCGTGCTTTTGGCGGAAATCCAGTTAAACAATTGATTCAATTTATCTCGTCCCAGCATTTACACAACGGGATACTCACTCATCCTGGTTCCTCTTTCTCCATGGATTCCCGCCAAAAGCACGCGGGAATGACGAGCTTTGTTTTTCCAAGCTTAAAAGAATATTATATTTTCACCCACAGATTCTGCTGAAGACCCATTAAATAATACCTTGGCCTGCTACTATTCTCAAACGTCTAAGCGCGCGCGAAACAGTTGAGATATTCTAACGGTTATAAGCTTGACGCAAGAGATCATGAAAAGCTGGTTTATGTAATGCGTAAGTATGGTCGGATACAAAAAAATTGGATCTGATTGGCACACTATGCACTGACACTCCGCGATAACGATAACCTGAAAATCAAAACCAGGCTTAACCCTACAAATCCACAACAAAGCCACAGAGCCAAATTAATGTTGTCTGGTGAATAAACACTCGCCACCATTGCCGGACCAAGTGCAAGACCAATACCGACGAAACCATTAGTACTGGCAACCAGCCGCCCGGTGGTATCGACAGATGCAATACACGCCAGCATATAGGGCAATACGAAATTCCACGCAAAGTTGAATATACATGCTGCAATAATGTACGTGGAATATGTGATTGAAGTAGTGAGAATGCTTATGCCCACTATCGTAAGAATATGCCCTGTTAAAACTGGTAGAAATCGGCCATATTTGGCCGTAAGTATCGTTGCAAGCCCTGCACCCAGTAGACCCAGAACGGAAGATATTGCAAGAGCATTCCCTATCAATTCACCACTTAATCCTGCACCATCACCTAAACGTTCTATGTATGCCCAAACCCCGGTGACACCAATGTAGTATGACAGCATTGAAATCAAACCAAGCAGTGCCCAGAAAAGTCTTCTGTATTCTGTAGGGGTGTAAGCTGTCTTATTAACATCTTGTTTTCCATACTCGGGGAGGTAGTGAACAAAGAAGCTGAAAATAAGCATTGCTAAAGCAATAGTCCCGTAAGCAAAACCCAATCCAAGAACCGGTAGTATTCGTGATAAGAGTACAATAGCAATAGTCTGGTAGAGTAAATTCCCCATGATTAAAAAACCAAAACCTCTATCCGGGTCTTTCATCAAGTGAATTGTCACGATGCATATAACCATACACGTACCTGCAAAGGTACCTGTGACCAATCGCAGTAATAAAAGTAATTCAAAACTGTCAACCAGGATGGTGCCCAAATTACCTATAGCTACAGCAATCATTGCAACCCGCGCAACTTTCCGCCAGTTTATTTTCCCTACCCACCATAATGCCAGCAGACTACCGAGCCCCATACCCCCGAGGTCCGCAGACATCACGTATCCAGCCTGTGCTTCTGAAAAACCCAGTTGAGTTACAATTGCGCCGACAAGTACTGGTGCCTCTAAAAGAATAGCAGCACCAAACGCACCCAGAAGAACAATGAATGCGATTGTCTTAGGACTATTTACTTCATATTGGTTAATATTTTTTGTCGTCATATCGATCAGAACGTGCGTTGAAATTTATTGTAAATGCAAGCATGTTGTTCATAAAAATGTAGTGAGTGCTGTGCTATGGATATTAGTAAATGAAAAAAATTCCCAGACTTTTTTCATTTAATGCTATGCCATTAGCAATATCTTCCAGGTACGTTTGTCATTCTTCACCTCGCATGTACTTCCAGTACAAGCCGAATCTTTTCCTCAGAGGAATACTTCTTAGGGCTACGACGACGTATACCTTTAACCAACTTCTCGTGATTATTGTCCATAATGAGACTTCTATTTATAAGTTTAACTTATCAGAAGTCTCTTCTGGAAACCCGTCAATTCTGTCTCATGTGCTTCGACGGGAAACAGGCAGGATTGCAGGTTATGAGTCAATAGACTAATATTATTACGGATTAGTTAACACCTGGCTGCAAACTAATATTTTCAGTGTCAATTGATGTGGCATAAATATCCGGAGAGTCTTCTGATGAAACTAAATATCCTCAATAATTTAATTACTTTTCGTTCGCTTTTTATGTCCGTAACTTTGGTAGCCTGGTCTGGACTAGCTTTGTGTCAGGGAGAAATCGTCCTGAAAGGTGCAACCTTGATTGATGGTACAGGAGCTCCTCCCTTGCTTAACTCAATTATTGTAATAGATGGGGACAGGTTCAAGCGGATCGGTTCAACTAATAAGCATATAAATATTTCCAAAAACGCAAGAATTATAGATGTTAGCGGAAAATATATCGTCCCTGGATTAATGGACGCAAATGTTCATCTCTTTCGTGATGTCTCTATTGAATTCATTGCGAGGTACGAGGACAGACTTGAAGAGTTAATTACTGAAGGAGCGCAAATTGCACTAAAATACGGACTCACGACGGTCTTTGATTCATGGGGTCCACTCCAACCGCTTATGAACGTCAGGGATCGTATTAATAGAGGCGAAATACCAGGCAGTCGGGTGTATGTGGCCGGAAATATAGTCGGGCTAAGCGGTCCGTTCGGTAGGGATTTTAATGCTGTTGGAGGTTGGATTGCGCCTAAAACTTTCGTGAATCGTATTAATGCATTATTTGAAGAAAATACCGGGCCTCAACTCTCTCTTCTTAGCCCTAACGAGCTAAGAGGTGAAATCAGGAAGTATGTCAATCGTGGCATTGATTTTTTAAAGTATGCAGTGAATGGACATGATTGCGGGGGGTGCTCCGGCTTTCCAGAGAAATTGAATTTAGGTCATGTTCTGTTGTTTACTCCCGAGGCACAGGATGTAATCGTTGATGAAACTCACAAAGGAAAAATAACAGTACAAACACATACCAGTACTGTTGTGGCCTTGCAGCAGGCTGTCGATGCAAGGGTTGATATGATGCAACATTGCGCCATTACCGGAGAAACTCCTATTCCGGAAGCATTAATTAATCAAATGCTTGAATCTAAAATATTCTGTGCCGTTCAACCCAGGACTTCGAAGCGAATTAAGGCCGAAAGCGAAAATCCAACTCTGTTTCAGCGAACACCAAAAATGCTGAATGTTTGGCATGAAAACCAGGTCAGGCTTATGAAAGCAGGGGTGCCACTTCTTCTTGCGACTGATGCCGGGGTTGCCAATCCGATAAAAACCGAGGTGGAAGCAGATCACAAGGAGTTCGATGTCGAACATCCGGAGATGCTGGGTGAAGCGCATTTCATCTGGTTCCGGGCAATGAGTCAAAAAGGAATGAAGCCGATGCAATCAATTGTTTCCGCGACCAAAAATATTGCGGCCGCATATGGAAAACTAAAAGATCTGGGAACGGTGGAAAAAAACAAACTGGCAGATCTAGTCATTCTCAATAAAAATCCCTTAGACAATATCGAGAACATGAGGAGTATCAATATGGTAATCAAGAACGGTGAGATTGTTGATCGTGGGGCATTACCCATTAAACCAATATTAACTAAGTGAGCCGTAAAAGGATGAACAATAAATTGATAGTTAGAAATACTTTATTAAAAGCTTCGCTTTGGATGTTTCTTATATTACTGAGCCGCATATGCCTTGCCGAACCCCAATTTTCTGGAAACGATATGGGGGTAAACACAACAATGCATTTAGAAAACGATGTTCGAACAGAAATTGAGGAAATGCACCAATTCTTTGTCGACTGGTTTAGCGGAAAAGCTGAACAGTCAGTATTTGATGAATTTACCGCTCGCTTTGATAGCAACGTTAAATACATAGGTACCAATGGTTCTTTGCTTGATCGGGCTGCGTTATTAGATTTTCTCGGTGGGGCTCGGGGTATAGGCTCTGATTTCCGTATCGCGATTCGAGATGTCAAAGTACAACAGCTGTCTGATTCCCATGTAATAGCGACTTATACGGAATGGCAGCGTCATGCAACATTCTCCGATCGCCCTGAAAATGGTCGCCTCACTACAGTGGTTTTATCGATGTCGAAACCATTCCGTTGGTTACATATTCATGAAACCTGGTTGCCTGAGGTGATTTATAAAGCAGGTTCCTATGATTTTTGATGTTGGCATCAACATCCAGGCTATCGAGTCTATAATATCTCAATGACATAGTATGGTGGGGTTGGACATGATTGACCGTCTACGTTGGATAAGTGGAACATTACGTTATAACTGGTAGGACTACCAAAAACCTCAATTAATAAACTAAGAGGAAAATTTAAAGTTTAAAAATATTGTTCGACTATATACACACGATGAATGGTTCTTGTATAGACGAGTGTGATGACTTGGCAGTAGGTCTATATCCTAATAACAGGACAGAATTTCACCTTGATTCAACGAGAGTACCAGAGTGCATTTTTGGATGTTCAAGTAGGTAAAGCGAAAGGGTAATTGTTCTGCACTGTTCTCGAACTATTAAAAAGCTTTTTTAGCGATTTCCGGATTTGTCACCCCAGTACCCACGAACCGCCTCAGATATGTATTGCTTATTCAAGCTTTATCACAATTTTCCCTGTGCTAAGTCCATCGGCAATAGTTTGTAGTAATCCAGGCGCTTCATCAAACCTGCCAACCGTGGAAATGCGGGGTTTTATTTTACCTGTCCGACACAGTTCCTGAATTTGTTTGTGTGCGTTGAGTACCTCTCCTCTTTTTTTTACCGGGTAAGCTGAACCCCAGGAATGTCCTATGATGGTTTGATTTTGCGCAACGATATTTACGATAGAAACTTGAGGTTCTTTTCCGCTGGCCCAGCCGATCGGGACAATTCGTCCATTGGTAGCAAGACATTCAAGTGATTGGTCAAATACAGCCCCACCAATTTGGTCAAAAATAACATCTGCACCGCGACCATCGGTGGCCTGATTTATTTCGGAAACAAAATCGTCATTTTTGTAATCAATGGCCAAAGCCACACCTTCCTCTCTGCACACATCCAGTTTTACCTGATTACTGGCAGTTGCAAATACCTTCGCCCCTGCCAACAGGCCAAGCTGAATCGATGCCGTTCCCACGCCACCGGCACCGGCATGAACAAGAAGAGTTTCGCCGGCCTGAAGATTTGATTTCTGCAAAGCGAAGTAGGCAGTTTGATAGGTAACAAGCAAGCTTGCCGCGAGATGATCTGCGATATCATTTGCAAGCGGATAAACAAATTGAGCTGGAACGACCGTAGTCTCAGCTAATGAGCCTGATGCAAGTGGCTGCAGGGCGACAACGCGCTGACCATGCGACATGTCTACATTTTCCCCACAAGTTCTGATTGTTCCTGCTAGTTCTACGCAAGGTATGAAAGGTAAATCAGGATTTACCGGATAGACCCCTCTACAGGTCATCACATCCAGGAAATTAAGGCCAACTGTGCTGACGTCAATTGTGACTTCATCCCGACCCGGCACAGGTGGATCAAGCGTGCACAATGTTAATACATCACTCGGCTCACCAAATTCATGTACTTGCCAGGCTCTCATCGTTCCAAGTTTAGCCTCTAGTGGGGTTCAAATGAGAGCGCCATACAGCCAACATGATGTAACAAAGGGCTGCACATATCATGGAATCAAAAGCGGAAACTGTCGTTAATGTAATAATTCCATTGACACTTAATGCACCTACCGCAAAACCTGTACCCCAGGCTATGAATGCCGAATAGTTGTACCTGGGTAGCTCGCTCAGTTTTTCGACGGAGTAGTTTTGGCCGTTTACAAAAAAGAAATCACAGATATAGATACCACATAGGCTTGGGATGGAAATTCCCAAAATACTAATATAAGGGATAAATAGAGTAACTACATCGAATGTTGAAAGTATAGTGGCGAGGACACCAAATAGAGCAACACTCCACCAGAACTTCACCTGTTTAAATGATGCCGCCACAGATAGCCCTACCGAATATAGCATCCCTACATTGCTCGACATTGTGGAGAAGATCAGGACAATCAGTGCGCCAACTCCAACGCCAAGAGACAACATGATTTTGATCAAATCTTGTTCCCCTGAAAGAATGCTGGGAATAGCAGTGACCGTCAGTACTATCGGGAATGATACTCCTAGTGCCAGATACACGGCAATAAGAGCACGCTTTTGATTACGCGCGTATCGAACATAATCAGGTAAGGTAACAATTCCACCGCTATAGGCACCGATTACAATAGACATAGCGCCACCAATACCCAGTGTCCCATCCCCCAGACTATTCAGATCTCCGAGATCGCTCTGTGTTAATGATCTGTATGCGCCATATAACAAAATTAGCGCCAGTAAAGGCACCATTAGTAGCGCCATTTTTTCTATGGCATGAAAACCATAGATGGTAACGCCGACCATAATCAAGCCACCAAGAACAGCAAGCCACTGTTTAGACATATTCATGTTGGCGACAATAGAAACGATTTCCTGTGCGGCTGCGCCAAATAAGTTACATAAGATTGCGAACCAGCAAAACATGACTAGTGCAATTAGAAAATTAGGGAATCTGTATCCAATCGAGCCGAATGAATAACGGAGAATCAAATAAGTTGATAATTTGGAACGCGCACCGACCATGCCGGCAAAAACGCCGGTAACTGCCAGTATCTGACAACCAAGAATGAAACCGATTAGGCCAGGATAAAAGCCGGCACCATAGCTTATCTTCGATGCCATTAGAAAACCTGGTACTGCGATAGTGCCGCCGATAATTATAACAGCTATATGATAGGCGCTGGTTCCATCACTTTCCGGAACAGGCTGATGGGAATAATCGTCACCTGGTTGAAAATCAGCCATTTCAATTCCTTCCTATCTGCTTATTCGATAATTTCATTTCGTAATCTAGCAGTCGCTTTTACGTCAACTTTTTCATCTTTAATTATCACCTTATAAATATTTTCTGCCGCATCCAGAGACACATAATCATCCAGGAAGTCCTCAAGAACGAGTTGAGGATCGCGTTGTGTCGGAAGACCATAACCACCGCCTCCAGCAGACATACTCACTATATGGTCATCTGCAGCAACACTTGTCCGATAGGTCCCGACTGATTTAGATTTATCGGTATCAGGAAAAAGTAGCAAAGTATTAGGCTCGGAACTAAGTCCACCTTCCAATGACCAGGGAGGAGTTTTACTTTTCTTGGTTATTGAGAGGAAATGTCCAGGCCAGACAAATTTAATATCCCGGCGTATACCCAGACCACCTCTAAATTTTCCCGCGCCACCGCTATCACAACGTAGCTCCAGACAGTCAAATTGCATGCCTGTTTTAGACTCCATAACCTCTAGAGGTGTATTGCGCACCATAGTCGTCGAAATATGGTTAAGTGCATTGGAACCATCATGATTAAAAGCGGCACCCCAGCCTACCGGTTCATTGTTACTAATCGCATAGGCACGACCACTGCGTGGTTCATTTCCATACATCATAAAACCGGGGACATCACCACCCGAACAGGCAGGGATCTTGTCTGGCATCGCCTGTGCCAATGCTTTGAAGATCAATTCCAGTGCAATCATTGCCGACCAAACGGTGTATGTTGCTGAGGGGTAGACAGCATGAAAAATATTTCCAGGTGGAGCAATGACTTCGAGTGGTCTGAAACACCCTGCATTGCTGGGATGCGTTGGTGCTGTTAGTGTCTTTAAGGCAACCTTACACAATGTTTGTGTCAAACCGAATGGGATATTTACCGGCCCTCTAACAGCATTTGGGGATTCACTGAAATCTACTATAAATTTTTCGTCCTCGACAGTTACTTTCAGGCGTAAGGGAATAATTTCATCATCAACCCCATCGTCATCAACAAAGTCTTCTGCCTCCCAGCTACCGTTGGGGATATCCAACAATGCCTTTTTAGTAATTCTTTCGCCGTAATCAAGAATCTCCGACATTGCAGCCTTCAATACCTCACTACCAAATTTATGTTTGATTTGTTTTAATCGAGCAATACCTGTTTGCGTTGCGGCAACCTGTGCTTCCAGATCGCCGAGAACACTGTCCGGTAAACGAGAATTAAAGCGGATAAGATCCAGTATTTCTTTATCAGGTTCACCTCGCTTGTAAACTTTGATTGCAGGTAAGATTAAACCTTCCTGATGCATGTCCGTAGAATCAAGTACATAGCCCGGATCTTTGGCGCCCAGATCTATCCAGTGTGCGCGAATACAGGTGTAAGCAAAAGGCTCGTCTTCATTATCATCGAATACCGGAGCGAATAAAGCGACATCAGCCGCATGGGCTGAACTCCAGTAGGGATAGTTAAGAGCAAGGATATCTCCCGGCTCCAGATTATCCTTGCCGACATGCTCAACGCCTTTTTTCAAAGCGTAATCATTTGCTCCAAGGAAAAAAGCCAGACCCGGCGCATCCGCTATTAGTTCCATATCACCACTGTATAAAGAGATACCAAAATCGTGGACTTCATATATTACTGGACTAAATGCGGTTCGAATCAATGTTCTCCGCATTTCTTCTGCTGCAGAACCAAGATAATTGTGAATGACGCTAACCGTTGAACTTTCCATTTATATCAACCTGAGGTTTATATAGTCGTTTTTATAATAAGATGCCCAAAATCATCGACACAACAGACCTGACTTGTGTAAATAACGGTAGTTGATGTCCCTTCATCGATAATTGCAGGGCCTTCAATAGAATTGCCTGGGTTCAACAGTTCACGGTCAACAACTTTAAACTCTTTGAGTGCTTTGTCTTTAAAACAATAAGCACTGCGCGTGCGGACAATATAAGCAACATCAGTGTCATTTGATCTGGAGCGCTTCTTTAACTCTGGTTTGGTCATAATACTCAAACCCGTAACACGTAGGTTGACTAACTCTACTGGCTGCTCGGTTCTATGCCCGTAACGTTGTTCATGAGCAGAATCAAACGCGGCACGGAGATCATCATAATCAGGCATTCCGTCTATCTGGATTTTCAGGGAATGTTCCTGACCCAGGTAACGCATTTCCATATATCGAATCATCACTTGTTCGCTTTCCTTTGCGCCCTGTTTATCCAGGTTTCCCTTTGCTTCGTCTTCCATTGACAGCAGCATTTCATCGAGTACAGCTAGTATTGAATCGTTTATCTCAGCAACAAAGGTACGCGAAACATCAGTAGCCAGATCAGACATCAGCATACCCCAGGCAGAGAATGCTGCTGGTACGTTAGGAATAATTGTATTTGGTATACCCATTTCCAGAGCTAGTAGTGGTGCTATTAGCGGACCCGCACCACCAAAGGCAAGAATTGAAAATTCTTTATGGTCTTTCCCTTGTTCAACTGTGATTTCACGTACCGCGCCTTCGGTTTGAGCGATTAACACTGAAAAAATACCTGCTGCAGTTTGCAATACCTCAGAGCTCATGGGAGTTGCCAATTTGGTTTCCAGTCCTGTTCGTGCCGCTATGCTGTCCAGCGGTAACTGACCTTTCAAAAAGTTCTCCGGGTCAATAAACCCGAGCACCAGAGCTGCATCTGTCAAAGTCGGTTGAGTGCCACCCCGACCATAGGCAATTGGTCCGGGAGTAGAGCCTGCACTTTGTGGTCCCAATCTGAGCATACCTTCTTCCAGCCAGGCAATAGAGCCGCCACCAGCACCGATGCAGCGAATATCATAGGTGGGAATTAAAACCGGCATGTGTTGTAAGCGGGTTTCATGTATGACTCCCGGTTCTGCTTTGTCAATGACACAGATATCGAGACTGGTGCCACCAAAATCCATGGTCAGTATCTGCTCGAGCTGTAATTGTTTTGACAGGTAGGCGGCACCGATAATGCCACCGGCTGGGCCGGACAGAACGCTATCCAGGGGTCTATATTTTGCCGCCTGGGCCGTCATGGCGCCCCCGCTGCTGCGCATAATCAGGAATTGGCCTGTGAAACCCTTTTTTTCTAATTGCAGGTGTAGATCGTCGATATATTTCTCGAAAATAGATCGGACATAGACATCGAGTACAGTCGTGCAGCTACGTTCGTACTCACGATGTTCACGTACAACCTGATGGGAAACCGAAAGATAAATATCGGGAAAGGTTTCACGAACAAGTCTGGCTATTTGTTTTTCGTGCTGCGGATTTTTATAAGAATGCAAACAGCACACTGCAATCGAATCAACACCTTGTTTGTTAACCAAATACTTTGCGGCTTCAATTACAGCATTTTCATCCAGTTCGATATCGATCTCACCGTTGACCTTGATACGACCCGGAACGCCGACAATACAACGCCTGGGGACCAGTGGTGATGGACGTTGATAATGCATGTTGTACATATGCTCAGCGGGCAAGTCACCGCGACCTAACTCCAGAATGTCTCGAAAACCCTGATTGGTGATGAGCCCCGTCTTTGCTCCGCGACGTTCTATTATTGCATTTAGTCCAAGCGTTGTGCCGTGCACGATCGTTTCAACATCAGAAAGACTAATTTCTAGTTTTTCTATAGCATTTAAAACACCTGTGGAGGAGTTTTCCGGTGTAGTCATGGCTTTTTCTAATCGAGTTTCACCTGTTTCCCGATTGAAAAGAATTGCATCGACAAAAGTACCACCGATATCGATACCCAGACTATATTTTTTCATTCGCGATCATCTCTTACGACCGTTCCACCTTGCATGACGAAAAATATTTCCCTGAGATTTCGGACATCTTCAACAGGATTAGCAGTAGTGGCAATGAAATCGGCTTTGGCACCGGGTTTTATTACCCCCAGATTATTACTATTTATAAGTTTAGCCGCATTTAGCGTAGCTGTTTGTACAGCCTCTAGAGGACTTAATCCTGCTTCAACACAGTGTTCCATTTCGCGTACTGCGATTGGCGCTCCGTCATCGCTGTCACCAGGGGGAATATCCGTGCCATTGACGAGGGTGACCCCAGCTTTAACCGCAGTCTTTATACTTTCTAAATGATCAGGTGCCGCAGAGACCGCTTTACAAATTGTCCACTCCTCAAAACCATGCTGACTCATCCAGTCTTTTGAACGTGTCACACCAAGTGTAGGTACGATAAAGCCATTGACTTCTTTTATTGCGGATGCCGTTTTGGCATCAAGATTATAGGTATGTTCAAAACAGCGTACACCGGCCTTGATGCCTTTCATGATTGGTCCTGAATCTCCAACGTGTGCACATACATAAGTACCTTTACTTTTGGCAACTTCAACCGTCGCGCGAATTTCTTCATCGGTCATTTGCGATTCATCGAATGTTTCGTCTTTATGGGCAATACCACCTGTCAGGAATATCTTGATATGGTTTGCGCCGGCCAACAGGTCCTCGCGGCACTTCTTTCTGAAGTCGTCAGCACCGTCGGCCTCGGCTGTAAAACCGTGTCCATGACCACCTGTCACAGACACTCCCAGGCCCGCTGAAAAGATACGCGGTCCGCTTACCCAGCCAGCGGCAATTGATTTGCGTAAGGCGATGTCGGCTCGATTCAGCTCACCAACGGTGCGAACTGTTGTGACGCCAGCCTGTAAAGCGTCCTGTCCTCTTCGATAGGTTCGAAACGCGGTCATCGCGGCATCTTCATTCGGGTCACTGAGATGAAAGGGAAAAACAATAGTCAGATGCGTATGACAGCTGATTAAACCGGGCAGAATATAGGCACCCTGCATATCAATAACTTGAGAGCTACCGCTCTCATCAACATTATTATCAATAGAATGGATTTCATCATTTTGGATAGATATTGCGACTTCGCTGATTTTCCCATTCTCTACATTAATGACGCGGCAATTTTTTAGAATTTTCAGCATTACAAATTTTCACTAGCGAAAGTATAAGAAACCCATTAAACATGGTTATTTAGCAAGATTCAATTGGGGAAAAGTGCAGTTTCCACTTAAATGGGATAGTTACTGCCTGTAATTGCAATACTTAATGATGGATATACCCGATGCGATGACGGGAGCATGGCAATTCACAGGAAGAATTGATTATGAACATCAAAGTCAGGTAGATTGGGACTTAAACAATCTCGTTACCACAGATGAGAAGGACTATGTTAATTTATATGCTGGCATTGAAAACGAAAATTGGACTGTGTACCTATATGGCAGGAACATGCAGAGCGAGCGACAATCAGGGGCTATAGGCACCGATGTATTTGGTTCAGGTATTCATTTACGGATGCCTAATAGACCTGCTTCATATGAAATCGGAATTAAAGCGAATTTCTGAAACCTACTCAACTGATGGCAAGAAATGAGATGACTGACGATCTGGATCTTCTACCCGAAAGGTTTTTCAGTTGGTGGAATGGCGTAATAAAAAGGGATGAAGATGCCTCGGTAGAGGAGTTCAGTCAATATTTTAGTGACAATGCTGAAATCATTACCAATGAAAAACTAGTCTGCAAAGGGCTTGAGGATATTACTAAACACTTCATGGGCGTCAAAACGAAAACTAGCTCTTGTGCAGCTCGGTTACCGATGAAAAATGTTTTTTCCAAAGAAAATAAAATATTTGTTCACTATTTAATTGATGCAGCCTACGAGTCAGAGAAACAAGTCATTGCTGTTATGGGATACATGCTCATCAACTCAGGTAAAATAGAGACAAGCTGTCAACTGCAATATGTTCAGGAATCCAAAATTAGTTAAAAGCGTTTACAAACCACTTCCTTAACTTTTTTTTCTGCAAAAAGTGGAACATGCAAAGTGCATGATAAGAAATCCAGTCTCCAGTCTGGACTTTTTAAAGGCCATCTCCTTACCTCAATAGTGAAATGATAGAATCATTTGCAATTGCTTTTTGTGATACTTCATCGTTGGTCATCGTGATGTAAATCTCTTTGGCCTTGTCCTTACATTGTTGAATTTTGCAGGTTCCATCTCAATATATAATTACTCATAAATATAAAGGGTGTTATTAAGCACCGTCAAAAAGTAGTTAGGATTCTGGTACGGGTCGCAGCTCCAATATAATGTATGGCTTGAACATTCAGGTTTTCTAATTTCATGATATCCCTGATAACTACCTGGTTTAGCTAGTGTATTTATCCTTACTGATTTGTGCTATGCTATACACGTATATCAATTCGTTATTACATAGGAACACAGTCATGTTAGCTATCCGTCTGCCGGCCGAAATTGAAGAGCGCCTTGCCTCGCTCGCTGAGCGTACCGGTCGTACCAAAACATACTATGCCAGAGAAGCTATCTTGCAATATATGGACGATTTGGAGGACACGTACCTGGCTGCAGAACGGCTCGAGCAAGCCAATAAACGCTGGTCCCAGGATGACTTAGAGCAAGGCCTTGACCTGGACCGTTGAGTGGGACGATAAAGCCCGACGAGAACTTCGGAAACTCAACCGATCCACACAAGGCGACATCCTGCGCTACTTTCGTGAAAGAATCATGGTCGATGATGATCCACGTCGCTTCGGCTTAGCGTTAGTACATGAACTACAGGGCTTATGGCGTTATCGTATCGGCGACTACCGGGTAGTGTGTCAAATCCAGGATGAGCAGTTAATCGTATTAGCCCTTATCGTCGGCCATCGTCGTAACATTTATCGGTGATGAACCTGTGTTGTATCTGGTTAATCAGCAGTAAAAAGAAGTCACGACATGTACGTGAACATAAAATCCAGTCTCCGGTCTGGATTTTTTTATGGGTAAACCCATATAACAAATCAATAACATAAGAAAAGTGAGTTGTTCAGCGCCGTCAAAAAGTAGTTAGGATTCTGGTACGGGTCGCAGCCCCTATATAATGTATAGCTTGAACAGCCCGAATTACTAACTCACTGATATCCGTGATAACTAGCTGGTTTAGTTGGGGTATTTATCCTTACTGATTCATGACAGTTGTTGTGGCATAACAATTCATGATTATGAATTTATCGCAGTTATCAACTAGATAGATCACTCTGAAAAATACTGGTTAAGATTTTGTGCAGAGAGGTGTGATGAATTTTGTAGAGAGTTTGCTGGCGGGTTTTGGTAGACCTGTCATTTATAGGTAATCGGTTAATAAAAATACCCCACGCAATACCCCCAAATTTTCTTCAAGCATAGATAATCTCAAATATCGAACAAGTTTGGATTTTTATGCTCTGATTTATTACTCGCCATGCGCGGCTAGATAGTGAACAATCGACTCGTAACCTACATAAGCGTAAAAAATATGATCGAAAGATTTATGCCTTATATTAGTATTTTTCTCTTAACGGTCTGTCAACTGACTTCAGCACAACAGGCAACACCAGAGCGAATTCCAGTCAAAGTGGTAGTTCTGACCATGTTTGAAAAGGGAGAGGATGTAGCAGATAGGCCCGGAGAGTTTCAAAATTGGGTTGAAAAACTCCCCTTGGCTCAGTCAATGCCTTTCCCACAAGGATATCGCGATCTGCGATACAGTGATCGAGGTATTTTAGGAGTTGTAACCGGTATGGGTATAGCCAAAGCCGCGGCAAGCACGATGGCTATTGGCCTGGACACGCGTTTCGATTTATCCAAAGCGTACTGGATAATTGCAGGCATTGCTGGTGTGGATCCAGAAGACGCGTCGCTTGGTTCTGCTGTATGGGCTGAATGGGTGATCGATGGAGACCTCTCTCACCAGATCGATACCCGGGAAGTGCCGAGTGCCTGGACAACAGGATATATACCACTTCGCCAGGCTGAACCTTACGAGCTTCCAGTTCCGGAAAATAATGAAGGTGCAGTTTATCGATTAAATGCTGATTTGGTTGAATGGGCCTATCAACTCACGAAAAATGTGAAACTGAAAGACAACGGTAAAATTAAACAACAGCGGGAGTTGTATACGGATCATATTAAAGGGCAAGTTCCTCCATTTGTTTTGAAGGGAGATCACCTGGCAGCCTCTACCTATTGGCACGGCGCCTTACTAAATCAATGGGCTAATGACTGGGTACATTACTGGTCAGAAGGCAATGGCAATTTTGTGACATCGGGTATGGAAGATACCGGGACTTTACAAAGCCTCACATTTCTCGGCAATGCAGGAAAAGTAGATATAAATCGGGTCCTGGTTCTACGTACAGCCAGTAATTACACAGTGCAATATCCAGGGATTACGGCATCGCAGAGTCTCAGGGAAACAGTAAAAGGGAAAGGCTATTCAGCATATGTTCCAGCCTTAGATGCGGCTTACGAAGTTGGCAGTGTTGTTGTTAATGAGTTAGTTAATAATTGGGTTAAATACAAAGATATGCCACCAGGAAAAGTCACTAGATAAAATTATATTATTGAACAATCAAGAGATTATATAAAACTCTTTGAAACCAAATAATTGGTGCCGATGGCGGGAAGCCAATTACTACAATAACTGACTGAATATTAAAGAGTACATATTCAATGGAATATTGAAATACCCCTGGCGATACCCCCATTTATTCTTCAAGCATGTATCACCCCAAATACCGAATAATCTTGACCTACTTATGTCCTGATTAGTAACTCGCCATGCACTGGATTTGAACTTGCGACCTCTGCCTCCCGAAGGCCGTGCATTTTCAATCAATTCAGCCCACTTTTTTTTATCATCTGGCAAGTAAATATTTGCAGCCGCTTCTGATAACCCAATCTGCTTTATAAATTCATCAACAATTGCTTTCCGCGATTCTTCATCGTAGAGTAAATCTCTTTAAGCTTTGTCTATCTTTGTTGAATTCTTCAGGTTCCATCCCAATATCAGATCACCCATTAATAAGGCGTGTTGTTAAACATTGAGAAAAAGTATTTAGGATTCTGTCGAGGATGAAGCCCTAATATTGCGTTATGCCGTAGATGGTGCGACTAGCTCGAAACTATAACTATTTGATTACGTTACCAACTTCTGAATAATCGGGTCTTGATATCCTTACTGATTCGCAATCCGACATGTGGCATAATAGCGCGCTTTCATGAAATGGATTAGCTAAATGTCTGATTTCTTTATAAATAATGCATATGCGCAGGCAGCGGGCCCGGCGGGTGGTGGTATGGGTAGTCTGTTTATGTTTGGTATGTTGTTTGTGGTGTTTTACTTTTTCCTTATTCGACCGCAGATGAAGCAGGCCAAGGAGCACAAAGAAATGGTGGTATCCCTGGCCAAGGGTGATGAGGTGGTCACAACCGGTGGATTACTTGGTCGCATCATTAAGGTCGGCGATAATTTTCTGGTTCTTGAGATCGCAAAGGATGTAGAAGTCAAAGTACAGAAACATGCCGTGTCAGCTACTTTGCCGAAAGGCACCAGTAAAACCCTGTAGTTTTTAGTCATACATATAAATCAAAAGTAGGACCTTATGAATCGTTACTCCGCCTGGAAATATATTCTTATTTTGCTCGTCGTGATTTTTGGTGGCATTTATGCCTTGCCTAATATTTACGGAAAGGATCCTTCCCTACAAGTCTCAGCATCGCGTGCAGCAGAAATCAGTGAGTTAACCGAAATACTGGTAACGACGGCGCTGGATGAAGCTGGCATGAAGGCTAAATCCATTGATATCAATGTGGATTCTCTGGTGGTGCGATTTGACAATGAAGATATCCAGCTCAAAGCACAGGATGTTGTTAAATCCGCGCTTGGCAGTAATTATGTCGTGGCCTTAAACCTGGCGCCTGCGACACCAGAATGGTTAAGGTCTCTTGGCGCCGAACCCATGTTTCTTGGTCTGGATTTGCGTGGTGGTGTGCACTTTCTCATGGAGGTGGACATGGTCGCGGCTGTACACAAGGCAGAGGATCGTTATGTTTCTGATCTGAGAACCCTGTTGAGGGAGAACAAGGTTCGTTATAAAACAATAGGTCGTCAGGGTAGCGGTGGTTTGCTGGTGCGCTTTCGCGATGAAGAGCAAAAGCTCAGTGGCGTTAAACTGATTGAAAAAGAATACAATGAATTAGACATCAAAGATGTCGATAGTGACACAGGCGAAGCTCAGGTAGTGGTGAGTATTATCGAGTCAGCTATGTTGGAAACCAGGCGACTGGCATTACAACAAAACATCACCACCCTGCGTAAACGCGTGAACGAATTGGGTGTAGCTGAACCTGTAATTCAGCAGCAGGGATTAAATCGAGTGGTGGTGCAATTGCCGGGTGTGCAGGATACCGCCAGAGCGAAGGAAATTCTTGGTGCGACGGCGACGCTTGAATTTCGTATGGCCGATGAAGAGCACTCAGTACAAGATGCAATAGATGGTCGTATTCCCGCGGGTGCCAGACTGTACGAGAATCGTGATGGGCAACCGATCTTGTTGAAGAAACAGGTCATGCTCACTGGCGATTATATTATTGATGCCGCCTCTGGCATCGATCAATCGAGCGGTGGTCCCAGTGTCACTATCACCCTGGATGGCAAAGGGGCGAAAATCTTCAGTAATCGAACGCGTGAGGAAGTTGGGAAGTTGATGGGTGTGGTTTTTATTGAAAACAAATCAGAAACGGTCGAAGTCGATGGCGAGTTTGTGAAAAAGAAGAAGGTTATCGAAGAGGTTATCAACACGGCCACAATTCGTGAGCAACTTGGTAAACGTTTTCAAATCACCGGGCTGGATTCAACGCAGGAAGCGCGTAATTTAGCGCTCTTACTGCGAGCTGGTGCGCTGGCTGCGCCCATTGAGATTATTGAAGAACGTACCGTGGGTCCTAGTCTGGGGCAGGATAATATCGACAAGGGTTTCGAGTCCGTGATTATCGGTTTTGCACTGGTGCTGGTATTTATGCTGTTCTATTACAAAATGTTTGGCCTCGCCGCAAATATTGCACTTTCGCTTAACCTGGTTTTGATTGTCGCCTTATTGTCTTTACTGCAGGCCACACTCACTCTGCCAGGTATCGCCGGTATCGTGCTAACGGTGGGTATGGCGGTGGATGCGAATGTGCTTATATTTCAGCGTATTCGTGAAGAGTTGGCGAATGGTAACTCGCCGCAGGCCAGTATTCATTCCGGTTATGAAAAGGCGTTTTCGACGATTGCCGATGCCAATATCACCACTCTGATAGCTGCACTGGTTTTGTTTAGTTTCGGGACGGGCCCCATTAAGGGCTTTGCCGTAACACTTTGTCTCGGCATTATCAGTTCGATGTTCACCTCAATCGTCGTGAGCAGAGGCATCGTCAATGCCATTTACGGTGGCAAGAAATTACAAAAACTCTCTATTTAGTGAATCCACTGAAGGCTGAAAGATGACAGACAAGAAAGAAAAAGTAATGTTTAAGCTGATGGAAAAGCGTCGGATAGCCGCGGTTTTCTCCGCCATTTTACTGACTATAGCGCTAGCTTCTTTGTTCACTCGAGGTTTGAATTTGGGCATTGATTTTACTGGAGGAACTCTGCTTGAAGTGGGCTTTTCTGAATCGGTAGAACTGGACAGTGTAAGGTCTGCTTTGGCGGATTCTGAATTCAATGATGCGACCGTTCAGTACTTTGGTTCATCAAAGGATGTGCTTATCAGGGTTGCACCGAAAGAAGGCAAGAACAGCGCCACTATCAGCAGCGAACTGCTAGCCTTGTTAAAAAATGTGGGCAAGCAAGCGGAGTTGCGACGGCAGGAATTTGTGGGCCCGCAGGTGGGAGAAGAATTGACGGAAGAAGGTGGTCTGGCAATGTTGGCGGCCCTCGGCATGATCATGTTGTATGTTGCCATCCGATTTCAGCTGCGTTTTTCTGCTGGTGCTATTGCCGCGCTAGCACATGACGTCATCATCACCATAGGGTTCTTCTCCATCACTCAAATGAATTTCGATTTAACGGTGTTGGCAGCGATACTGGCGGTGATTGGTTATTCTTTGAACGATACAATTGTCGTCTTTGATCGAATACGCGAGAATTTCCGTCGTATGCGCAAGGAAGAACCGCTGGAAATAATAAATGTCTCGCTTAATCAGACATTGAGCCGAACGATTATCACCTCATTAACAACTTTGCTTGTATTATCTGCTTTGTTTTTTGTCGGAGGGGAAATTATTCATTCGTTCTCTGCGGCCTTGATTGTGGGCGTCGTGATCGGTACCTACTCCTCAATCTATATCGCCTGCCCGATAACACTGGCGCTGGGCGTGAGCAAGCAGGATTTAATGCCGGTGGAAAAAGAAGGCGAGGATTTGGTAGATCGTCCTTAAGCGCTTATCTTGCTGAATTGTTTTTCTTTCTTTCCTTATCTGTCCGGACCCAATCTTCGGCCAATTTTTAGCAGGTAAAATCTACTAACAAATTTTTTGTTTAAGTGCTATTTCTATTGGATCAATTGCAGACCTGGAACGTCAATCAATATTCAAATAGTCTATGCTCAAGATAATTGCAGATAACGCGATTCCCTTCGTCGAACGGTTTTTTTCTCGCATTGGCGAAGTCAATTTGGTCGATGGGCGAAAGATATTCGCAGAAACTATAAAAGGGGCTGATGTGCTTGTCTGTCGCACGGTAACCAAAGTTAACGCGCAATTGTTACAGAATTCAGCCATCTGTATTGTCGCCAGTCCCACCAGTGGATTTGATCATGTCGATCTTAACTATTTGCAGCAGCAATCAATTACCTTCGTCTCTGCCCCCGGTAGTAATGCGCGTTCTGTGGCCGAATATGTCTTAAGTGCACTTTTTGTGCTGGCAGATCAAAACGCGTTTGATTTAACGGATAAAACAGTAGGCATCATAGGATGTGGCAAGGTCGGATCTGAAGTACGTGATTTTTTTCAAGCCATTGGTATTACGAGCCAGGTATATGATCCGATTTTACAAGAGAGTTCCGATAGCAACGATTACTGTGAGCTGGCGGATATTCAAGCGGCCGATATTATTACTCTACATGTGCCACTAACGACGGACGGTGCCTATCCAACTTTGCGAATGCTGGATGCACGTTTTTTTCATGACTTGAAAGAAGACGTAATTCTTATAAACACTGCTCGTGGTCAGGTGTTGGATGAAACAGACTTTACAAAGTTTTTGTTGCTCAATCCGCAGGCCATGGCTGTGGTCGATGTCTGGGAAAATGAACCCGCCATTGATGCGGCACTTTTGCTACGTGCAGATATTGCGACTTCCCACATAGCCGGTTACAGCATGGACGGGAAGTTGCGCGCAACACAAATGGTGTTTGATAAGGTGTGCGAATCTCTGAACATAAATAACGACTATGAAGGTCAGCAAACGATATTTCCGATGGATAGGTCGCGCGAGATTTCTCTGAGTCATGATCAGAAAGACATTGATGCGATATCGATGGCCGTGCTGGCCTCTTATGATGTGCGAAGTGATGCCGCGGCCTTACGACGTATCCTGGAAGACAATGTTGAAGACAGAAGTAGTTACTTCGATGATTTAAGAAATAATTATCCTATACGCCGGGAATTTTCTTCTCTGGGAATCGCGCTCACAAAAGAGGCAAAATCCTTACGCCAAATGTTGCTAACATTGGGTTTTCGACTCACCGACGCTATCTAAACAGCCATACTAATATGAATATCGCTTTTCTGGCTTCGCACCGAGGTAGCAACATGCAATCCATAATTGATGCATGTAAATCCGGTTTATTATCCGCCACGCCGGTTGTGGTTATCAGTAATAATATTGACTCCGGTGCCCTTGCCAGAGCAAAGAGGGAAGGCATCCCTGCCTGCCACCTGAGTAGCCAATCATTCCCTGACGAGGCTGAACTTGATCAAATGATTGTTAATTCTCTGTTGCAATACAATACTGAATTGGTGGTTCTCGCTGGCTATATGAAACGCATCGGTCCTTTGGTATTGGCGGCGTTTCCGGGAAGAGTGATTAATATTCACCCCTGCCTGCTACCTAAATATGGAGGTCAGGGGATGTACGGTATGCGTGTTCACGAAGCGGTGATAGCTGCGGGTGATAAGGAATCTGGTGTCACCATTCACGTGGTGAATGATGAATATGACAAGGGCGCTATACTGGCGCAACGAAAGGTAAGCGTAGAAGAGGGCGATAGCGCAGAAAGTCTTGCGCAGCGAGTACTCGCCCTGGAACACACCCTTTATGTCGACACCATTCGCAATATTATTGCGGGCAAAGTGTTGCTGCCTTGACCAGAGTAAATACCGCATGATAAATATTGAGCGTTGTCTTGACAGGATTAATTACCAGGGAAGCCGAGAGCCGTCTCTTGAGACCTTGAAAGCCTTACAGCTCGCCTTCGTCTACGCGATCCCATTTGAGAATCTGGATATACATCTGCAGAGGAAAATTGAACTATCCGCAGAGAATAGTTACCGGAAAATAATTGATGAGCGGCGGGGCGGGTTTTGCTACGAATGCAATACGCTGTTTCATTCAATGCTTGAAATGCTTGGTTTCGATGTGAAGTTTGTCGCAGCCACTATGCAGCTTCCGATTGCCATGAATATTGAGTTTGAGCATATGGCGCTGATGGTTCGTCTTGATGATGTTTATCTGGTGGATGTCGGAAATGGACAATCCTGCCAGCAAGCCATGCGAATTGGCGCTGATGAGATTGTTAAATTTGAAAATGTTGAGTATCGTCTCGACGAGTTTGAAGACGGCCATGCACTGTACTTCAGAGGAGAAGGTGATGACTGGTTGCCACGATTTTCCTTTACAACAGTGCCACGGCAATTGAAAGAGTATGAGGAGATGTGTCACATAATTCAGACTTCGCCGGCGTCCCATTTCACGCATAGAAAGGTGATAACGATAGCCAGGCCAGACGGACGGGTGAGTCTTGTCGATAGAGATCTGGAAATAAAGCAGGCGGGAAGAGTGACAACGCGCAGCCTTAAATCGAACGAACAATATAAAGAGAGCCTGGAGACTTACTTTTCTATTCAATTGCCTGAATTGCCGAAGAGTTGGTAGGGGTCATAAACCAATAAACTTATGGGGCTTCAGCAGAATCTGTGGGTGATAACACAACAGTCCTCTTGAGAATGAAAAAAATAAAATCCCGTCATTCCCGCCAAAAGCACGCGGGAATGACGGTTTTTGTTAGTTTGCCATTCTTATTCACCCACAGATTCTGCGAAAGAGCCAAACTTATTAACGTAGAAGCAGGAGTAAAAAACAATGCGGATGCTACACACAATGCTGCGAGTCGGGGATTTGGAACGATCAAAGGCGTTTTACATTGACGTGCTTGAGATGAAATTGATACGGGAGCATGCGTTTCCCGAGGGTGAATTTACCCTGGCATTCGTTGGTTACGGCACAGAATCCGACTCTACCGTACTTGAGCTTACGCATAACTGGGGTCAATCAGACTATGACATGGGCAATGCCTATGGACATATCGCCATTGGTGTTGATGATGTCTATAAAGCCTGCGAGCGTATACGTGCCGCCGGCGGTAAAGTTGTTCGCGAGGCGGGACCGATGGCAGCGGGGACAACCGTTATCGCCTTTGTCGAAGACCCCGACGGTTACAAAGTCGAATTACTGGAAGACAAGCGATAAATCTATTTGGCTCTTTCGCAGAATCTGTGGGTGAAAATATAATATTCTTTTGAGCCTGGATAAACATAGCACGCGGGAATGACGGTGTTTTTTACCTGTCTTTCCTGTTAACCCATAGATTCTGCTGAAGACCCATCTATTTTATTCCACGGTAATAGTAATCTGTTTTGATACCACAGCCGGATCATGTGGAATGTGACTGAAATCGCCTAACAGTAATTGTAAAGTATGCGTGCCTGGTTCGAGTTCTATGCTGGCTTCGGTCTGACCTCCACCAAAATGACGATGTTTGTCATCTTTGCCTATGGGTAAGTGCATTGCCGGCAACTCAGTATCTATCAGCAGGTGGTGGTGGCCAGTATTGGCGATATTGGCCCCGGCTGGTGCTACGCCCATATTTTTGAGACCAAAACGTACCACTACCGGGTTTTGCAGAGTCTCTCCATCGGCTGGAGAAATAAAATAGAGTTCAGCCCTGGTTTCCGGACCACTCGCGGCCAAAATGGCGCTGGGCGTAAGGATAAGTACATAAAGTATAGCTATCGATCTAATCATGCTCTGCTTCCTGAATTTTGTTTTCAACAGGCGATTAGTTTAGCACAGACTGTAATCTTTAAATAAGGTTGACGACATGACGGGAGTCGCGGAAAATCCCGTCCAGCCAGATTATTTAATGACCAGTTAAACTCTCTCTTAAATCCCAAATATTAATAATGTTCTTAAGCATCTCTAGCTGTTATGACAATCTCGTCCTGGGGAAACCCAGGCTGACGTTGGCGCTTCTGCTTATTACGTTTGTCTTCTTTGGCTTGTTTGTTAAAGATTTCAAGCTGGATGCTTCATCAGATTCTCTAATGCTCGAGAACGATGAAGATTTAAGAATTTTTCGTGAGGTAAGTGAGCGCTACGAAACTCGCGATTTATTGTTTGTTGCATTTACACCTAACGATGATCTGTTTTCAGAGAGTGCACTCGGCCAGATAAAGTCTTTGCGTGATGAGTTGGCACAGCTCGCTCGTGTCGAATCGGTACTTTCCATTCTCGATGTACCGTTGGTAAAGATCGTTGGTGGCAAGTTGTCTGAGGTTGCAAAGAACTTTCGAACATTGGAAGACCCTACCGTCGATCGCGAAAAAGCCAAAGCTGAGTTATTGGAGAGTCCCATATTCAAGGACACAATCGTTAGTGCCGATGCGGGAACAACTATGCTGGTGCTAAGCTTAAAAACAGACAAGGAGTACTCGCGTCTTTCAAAAAAGAAAAATGGTCTACTGATTGAGCGAGGCAAAGCGGATTTTACACCGGACGCCGCTGCTGAATTGGCACGAACTTTAGCCGAATACAACAAGGTCAAGCTCAGGCTGGACACTGATAATCACAATAATATTGTGGAAACACGCGCAATAATGGCGAAATATGCACAATATGGCGATGTGCATCTGGGCGGCCTGACCATGATCTCCGATGATATGATCACCTTCATCAAAAATGATCTTCTGGTTTTTGGTATTGGCATTTTTGTTTTTCTGGTGATTATGCTGACCACCATTTTTCGTCAGACACGTTGGGTAGTCCTGCCCCTGATGAGCTGTGTTTTCGCCGGCCTGGTAATGGTTGGATTTCTGGGTCTGGTGGGTTGGAAAGTGACTGTGATTTCTTCGAATTTTATCTCGCTGATGCTGATCCTGACGATGTCCATGAATGTACATTTGATTGTCCGCTATCGACAGTTGCGCCGAGATGATCCGACGCTCAATCAGCACGATCTGGTAATGGATATGAGCAGGCATATGGTCTTGCCCTGTTTATACACAGCATTGACGACCATGATTGGATTTGCCTCACTTGTCGTCAGTGGCATCAAACCGGTGATTGATTTTGGCTGGATGATGACTATTGGCCTGGGCGTTACCTTCTTTACTTCCTTCACCTTGTTTCCAGCCATTTTGATGTTGTTGAATCCGGCAAAGATACCTGACGCGGAAAACTCAGAGGTACCTGTTACACGCGCTCTGGCTGGATTTACCGAGAGACATGGCGGCATGGTTCTAGTGATATCTTTACTACTGGCGGTGGTGAGTGCCATTGGTATAAGCCGCTTGAAGGTGGAAAACAGCTTAATCAATTATTTTAGCGAGAGCACAGAGATCTATCAGGGCCTAAAGTTAATTGACGACAAGCTCGGTGGCACCACGCCGCTTGATGTGACGCTTAAGTTCGATGATGTTAAGGAATATGGCGAAGTTGAAGAAGGGGGTGATGACGAGTTTGGCGATTTTGAAGATCTCTATGATGAAGATACAGACAGCGCTGATGGCTGGTTTACCGCCTATAAGATGGAACGCATCAAGGCCGTGCATGATTATCTGGATGGGCTACCGGCTGTTGGTAAGGTTTTGTCTCTTGCCTCATTGTTGAGATTGGCAGAGGACCTGAATGACGGTGAGCCCTTTGATGCTTTTGAACTGGCGATAATAAACAAGCGTGCGCCGGAAGAATTGAAGTCGAGCATGATTGAACCTTATATATCCATTGAGAATAATGAGGCGAGGATCAATTTGCGCATACTGGATTCACTGGAAGATCTTCGACGCAATGACCTGCTTATCCAGATTAATAAGGATCTGGTAGAAAAACTGGGTCTGGCACCAGAAGACTTCCAGGTGAATGGCATCCTGGTCCTCTACAACAATATGCTACAGAGTCTGTTTCGCTCGCAGATTATGACGCTTGGTGTGGTTATGTTGGGTATTGCCTTAATGTTGGTGGTGTTGTTCCGTTCAGTTTCTCTTGCGATCATTGGGATTATTCCCAATCTACTGGCCGCGGCCATTATTCTTGGGTTGATGGGACTGATGAACATTCCCCTGGATCTAATGACAATCACAATCGCCGCGGTAACCATCGGAATTGCTGTCGATAACAGCATCCATTATATATACCGTTTTCGTGAAGAATTTCCCGTACACCAGGATTACATTAAGACCATGCATTTTTGCCACGCTAATATTGGCAGGGCCGTGTTTTACACCGCTATCACTATTATCGTCGGCTTTTCCATCATGGTAATGTCGAATTTTATCCCCACCATTTATTTCGGCCTGTTAATTGCCCTGGCGATGTTTATTGCCTTACTCGCGGTTTTAACTTTACTGCCGAAACTTATCCTGATGTGGAAACCCTTTTAGTCTTCGTTGGTCGAACCTAGAAGTGGATTAGAAATGCTTTGAAGAAACATTTTAATTTTCATATAGATAGAGAGTTTAACCAAAATTTAACCGTAGTGGCTGATTTCGCTTATCACCTTAAATTTTGATACTTTGTGTGAATTAACCCTTTCTCAGATCAGGGGATGCAATTACAATTGTGCAACATAAGGTTAACGGTGAGGTTTAATTGCAACACTCAGATTAATGGAGAGGAGTGCTGAAGTGTAGACAGGCGTCGTATAGCCTATATACAAATAATAAAATCAAATCATGGATCAGAATACGAAATATAAAGCTGCGGAGAGTCGTACTATGAATTTTAAAGTCGTAATTAGCCAGTTCCTCTACATGTCATTGCTGCTGTTATCGCTGGGTGTCAACGCGGTGACATCTGAACCGGGCGAGGTTATAAAAAGCACTGTGGGCGGGGTACTTGATCGCCTGGAAGTAGAGAAAGAGCAATTAGATGCTCATCCTGAGCGTATTTATGAGCTGATACAGGAGCTCGTGATCCCTCATTTTGATTTTTCCAGCATGTCCAAGTGGGTTTTGGGGAAAACTAATTGGCAGGGAGCCAGCACGGAACAGCGCAACATCTTTGTTGAGCAGTTCAGGACCCTCCTGGTTCGCACCTACGCGAAGGCTTTGCTTGAATACTCACAAGAAAAGGTTCAAGTTAGTGAAGTTAAAACTGATCCAAAGTCGAATCTTGTGACAGTTAAAACCGAGGTACAACAACCTGGCGGTGGGGGCGGTATTCCCATTAACTATCGCATGCATATCAGTGGTGGTGACTGGAAGGTGGTTGATGTGTCTGTGGATGGTATCAGTCTGGTCAGATCCTATCGGGGTTCGTTTGCCTCAGAAATAAAGGCAAATGGCCTGGAATCCCTTATCGGCAAATTGATGGAGAAAAATGATAAGTTGGCCAGTTCATTGACGAGTGAAAATTAGTCGAGTTAAAACCCGTAGGCTCTTTTTATCACCGCAGCAGTAGTCTTCCTTTCAGAATAAACAGGTGTGGGTACTAGTACCCACTGCCTGGATAACTTAAGCTACTCCCTTTTTACGCCCCCTATATTCGGTTTAGTCGATCCGATAAATTGTCTGGAGCAAACCATGCAGTGTGAAGATATTAAACAGCTAATACAGAGCGGTATTCCCGATAGTATTGTCGAGATAGAAGGCGATGACGGCACGCATTTTGGTGCCATCATCATTAGTGAGGAATTCGTCGGTAAATCTATGGTTCAGCAGCATCAAATTGTCTATAAGACGCTTGGTGAGAAGATGGGTACTGATATTCACGCACTCTCAATGCAGACCCATACCCCTGAGGAATGGGAAAAGAAAAAACATTTACGTGTCAGGTAATTGTCGGGTAATTAACATCCATGGATAAATTACTTATTCGGGGAGGCCAGCCTTTAGATGGAGAGATCTCTATCTCTGGTGCAAAAAATGCCGCATTGCCAATATTAGCCGCGACCTTGTTGACAAGCGATGCGGTTACCATTGGCAATGTACCGCACCTGCACGATATCACCACAACCATGGAACTATTGGGTCGTATGGGTTCAGAGCTCACAGTGGATGAGCGAATGAATATCGAGGTCAATAATCATAACATCAAGGATTTGTTTGCACCTTACGAATTGGTGAAAACAATGCGTGCTTCAATACTGGTTCTTGGCCCTTTGTTATCCCGCTATGGTCAGGCTGAAGTGTCTCTGCCAGGGGGTTGTGCGATAGGTTCGCGACCGGTAAACCTGCACATTAATGGTTTATCGGCAATGGGTGCGGAAATCCGAGTAGAGAGTGGCTATATTCGGGCCAAGGCCAAACGTTTACGTGGTGCCCATCTCACTCTGGATATTGTCACGGTCACCGGGACTGAAAATCTGATGATGGCAGCGACCCTGGCTGAGGGAGTAACCATACTGGAAAATGCCGCGCGCGAGCCGGAAGTGGTAGACCTTGCGGAATGCCTGAATAGCATGGGAGCCCGGATTGAGGGTGCTGGCACGGATAGAATAAAAATTGAAGGCGTCGAGTCACTCAGTGGCACGCACCATAACATCATGCCTGACCGAATAGAGACGGGCACCTACCTGGTCGCGGCCGCGATGACCCAGGGCCGTGTGAAACTGAAAAACACAAGACCGAATTTTCTTGATTCAGTTCTGGCCAAATTAACGGAAGCAGGAGCAAAAATTGAAGTAAGTGATTCGACCATTAGCCTGGATATGCGGAATCGTCGACCAAAAGCGGTGGATGTGCATACCTCTCCTTTTCCTGGATTTCCAACGGATATGCAGGCGCAATTTACGGCAATGAATTGTATTGCAGATGGGACCGGTATCATTAACGAATCTGTGTTCGAAAATCGTTTCATGCACGTGCAGGAGTTACAGCGCATGGGCGCAAATATAATTTTGGAAGGTAACACTGCCATTTGCAAAGGTGTCGAACGATTAACGGGTGCCCCGGTGATGGCCACCGATTTGCGCGCGTCCGCAAGTCTCGTGTTAGCGGGTCTTGTGGCAGAAGGAGAAACAAAGGTTGACAGAATTTATCATATCGACCGAGGCTATGAGATGATTGAAGAGAAGCTTTCACAACTGGGCGCAAGTATCAAAAGAGTACCTAACTAAAGTAAAAAGTAAAAAGTGAATATAAGTTTGGTGTCTTTTCTTGAATAAAAAGAACAATTTTATTAACGGATCTTCCTAGACAAATTTTGATGAACAACGACATTACAATTGCTATTTCCAAGGGGCGAATTCTGGAGCAATCCTTGCCTTTGCTGGCCAGGCTGGGTATTCATCCCGAAGAAGATCCTGATTCGTCGCGTAAGCTGATTTTCTCTACTAATGAAGCGAATATACGCTTGATCATGATTCGTGCGAGCGACGTGCCAACCTATGTTGAATATGGGGCGGCAGATATTGGCATCGCTGGTAAAGACGTGTTGATGGAGTACGGTGGTGAAGGTCTTTATGAGCCTCTTGATCTGGGTATTTGTCGTTGTCGCCTGTCACTTGCCGGACCAGAGCAGGCACAGACCACTAATGGACGGCTGCGTGTCGCGACAAAGTATGTGCTAACCACCCGCGATTACTTTGCTGCAAAGGGCAAGCAGGTGGAAATCATTAAACTCTATGGTTCCATGGAATTGGCACCTGTATTAGGCCTGGCTGATTTAATTGTTGATTTGGTGGAATCAGGCAACACGTTGAAGGCCAATGGCATGGTCGAACTTGAAAAGATAACAGATATTAGTTCGCGACTTGTGGTCAACAAAGCGGCAATGAAGATGAAGCATTCCCTGATCAAACCTTTTATTTCGCGCCTGGCCGCAGCCCTGTAATGACAGTCAATTTGAAGTACCTGAAATTTAGCGATGCAGGTTTCAGGAAAGCGCTAGATGTGCATTTGACAGTGCAAACCAATCTGGACGATGAATTAACTCAAACAGTCATCGATATTCTGAAAGATGTCAGGAATCGCGGCGATGAGGCGCTGATTGAATACACCAATCGTTTCGATCGCCGGCAGGCCAGCATTGAAGATCTAGAGGTGCCGGGTGAAGCCATTCAATCTGCGCTAAACGAAATACCAGGCGCTATTCGTGACGAACTTCAAAAAGCCGCGAAGCGTATTCGTAGTTACCATGAACATCAACGCCTTGAATCGTGGTCATATCATGATGAAGATGGAACTTTGTTAGGCCAAAAAGTAACACCGCTGGACAGCGTTGGCGTCTACGTACCTGGAGGTAAGGCGGCTTATCCCTCATCGGTATTGATGAATACCCTCCCTGCGAAAATAGCGGGAGTAGAGAAGATTATTATGGTGGTGCCTGCACCAGATGGAGAGATAAATCCTCTGGTTCTGGCCGCAGCCAGCATCGCCCAGGTTGATCGAGTATTCAGTATCGGTGGTGCTCAGGCGATCGCGGCATTGGCCTATGGTACGAACAGCGTGCCAGCCGTCGATAAGATAGTTGGGCCGGGGAACCGTTATGTGGCTGCCGCCAAGCGGCAGGTGTTTGGTACGGTGGGTATAGACATGATCGCCGGACCGTCGGAAGTGTTAATCGTCAGTGATGGCAAAAACAATCCAGATTGGATTGCTATGGATATGTTTGCACAGGCAGAACACGACGAAGATGCACGGGCAATCTTGATTAGCACCGAAGCGAGTTTTATTGACGCTGTGAAGGAAAGCGTTAACAGACTCTTACCGGAAATGGAACGTAGGGAGATTATTGGTAAATCCCTTTCGAATAATGGCATTTTAATTTTGGTAAAAGATTTAGCGGAAGCCGCCGATTTGGTAAATCATATCGCACCAGAACATTTAGAATTGGCAGTTTCAGAGCCTGAAAAAATGCTAGGCCTGATTAAGCACGCCGGAGCCATTTTTATGGGGAAGTATACTGCAGAAGTTCTCGGGGACTATTGTGCAGGTCCAAACCACGTACTGCCGACTGCGCGCACTGCTCGTTTTTCATCACCTTTGGGCGTCTACGATTTTCAGAAACGTTCTTCTCTTATTATGTGTAGTGAAGCGTCTGCCGCCGCTTTGGCAAGTACCGCTTCAATCCTGGCTTACGGTGAAGGATTGACCGCCCACGCCCGCTCAGCGGAGCTACGTAAAAAAGATTGAGTGCCTGACAGTGGTATTTCGATGCCGCCTCGGGGTTTTGCCAGGATTTACCTTTCCCACTATTATCATTTCTTTTTGAAGGAGGGGCGCTGGGCAACGATTGCCGTGAGGGTTTTTTCTTGCCAGCCATGTAGTAGGCGGATATTGATCGCTGTTTCGGGTTTATATTCTGAAATCAGGTTAATAGCCTGCTGGGGATTCGCCAATTGCTTATTGTCGATCTCGATCAGAATATCCCCTGGCATAATGCCGGCCGCATCGGCAGGTCCGCCTTGAAATATACCGGCTATGAGTACACCTCCCCCGGTAAGCCCGGCCGCGTCGGCAACATCCATTGGCAGCTGTTGCGCCTCTACACCTAACCAGCCTCGGACCACATGACCGTTTTCAATAAGTTGCCGCATGACATCAATGGCCAGGTGTATCGGAATGGCAAGACCAATTCCCTGAGATCCTCCGCTACTGGAGATAATAGCGGTATTTATACCGATTAACTGGCCAGTAGCGCTAATCAAGGCACCGCCTGAATTGCCAGGATTGATATCGGCGTCGGTCTGAATGAAGTCTTCAAATGTGGTGATGCCGAGGCGTTTACGTCCGGTAGCGCTCACGATCCCCTGAGTGACAGTTTGTCCAAAATCATAAGGGTTGCCGATGGCCAGAACAACGTCACCAACTCTCAGTGAGTGGGAGTCACCAATGGTAATGTCTGGTAGCTTTTGCAGATCGATTTGTATTACAGCCAGATCAGTATCTTCATCCATTCCTACTACAGTGGCAATCGCTTGTCGGCCATCAGTGAGCGTGACGAGGATTTCATCAGCAGACTTGACCACATGTGCATTGGTTAGGATATAGCCTTGCTCTCCGATTAATACGCCTGAGCCAAGGTTATTGTCTCGTCGGATCTCCGGTGTAGGCTTACCGAAGAAACGTTGAAACAAGGGGTCTTGAAATAAGGGATTAGGCTTGCGCCTGCGCAGGGCTGAGGCATAAACATTTACCACCGATGGCGCCGCGACACTGACCGCGTGTTGATAGGAAACCGGACCCTGGTGTAAACCCTCAGAAGCAGGGATAGCTGTGGCTGAGCTAGTATTAGTGGAAATTAAGTTCGGGAAGAAATAGACAATGATAAATGCCGTAGCGAGGCCAAGGGCAATGGATTGCAGTAAAAAGCCGATTAATTGGCCAAGCTGGCTATTCTTCATAAAATACTTTAAGTAAATGACAATTATTAGCCCTTAGTGTACCAATTTGTTGGAACGACTTAGCCGACTATTTAAGGCAATTTTTAGATAAAACTAGCGTTATGCTGAGGCTAACAGGAGTTTTCCACCACCATAGTTTTTTTATCATGATATAATCCGCCACATTTTAGGCTTATCTATCTGTATTTTGGGGAACAAATATAATGAGCGACGACGGTATTAACACGGGGCGCCGACGCTTTCTCACCACGTCAGCAACCGTGGTAGGTGGTGTCGGTGTATTGGCAACAGCAGTGCCTTTTGTATCTACCTTCACACCCAGCGCGAAAGCGAAGGCCATAGGTGCGCCAATAGAGGTTGATATCGGTGATATCAAGCAAGGTGAAGTGAAGATTGTAAAATGGCAAGGCAAGCCTGTATGGATTTTAAGGCGTGATGAGGCGGCATTACATACGCTTGACGACCTCGAAGGTGAGGTGAAAGATCCAGAATCGGAGGTGGAGCAACAACCGAAGTATGCACGTAACCATCATCGGTCCATCAAACCTGAATATTTAATCGTTGTCGGATACTGCACCCATTTAGGTTGTTCCCCCAAGCACGTAGTGGAAGGCGAAGGCGAGGCTTTTGGTCTGTCTGATGACTGGGAGGGTGGTTTTTTCTGTCCTTGCCATGGCAGTCGCTTCGATTTAGCTGGTCGCGTTTTCAAAGGCGTACCCGCACCAACAAATCTGATTGTACCTCCACACCAGTACCTCAGTGAAACTCGCGTCATTATTGGCGAAGATTCGGGGGTTAGCTGATGAATATGATAGTCAAATCGCTTTACGGCTTGCGTGATTGGGTCGACGCCCGTTATCCAATGACGAAATTGTGGGATGAACACCTCGCTAAGTATTACGCGCCGAAAAACTTCAATTTCTGGTATTTTTTTGGTGGCCTCGCGATTCTGGTACTGGTCATACAGATTGTTACCGGCATCTGGTTGACCATGAATTACAAACCCTCGGCAGAGATGGCATTTGCTTCCGTCGAATACATAATGCGCGATGTGGATTGGGGCTGGCTAATACGTTATATGCACTCAACCGGTGCCTCATTCTTTTTTATCGTTATTTATCTGCATATGTACCGGGCAATGCTCTATGGATCCTATAAGAAACCCAGAGAATTGCTCTGGATTTTCGGCATGGTGATTTACCTGACCCTCATGGCTGAAGCCTTTTTCGGATACCTGCTACCCTGGGGACAGATGTCCTACTGGGGTGCCCAGGTGATTATCTCTCTGTTCAGCGCCTTACCTTTTATCGGTGATGAATTGTCGCTGTTTATACGAGGTGATTTTGTTGTCTCCGATGTGACTTTGAATCGCTTCTTTTCCTTTCATGTGATTGCCATCCCGCTGCTTATTTGTGGTCTGGTGGTAGCACATATAATTTCCTTACATGAGGTGGGTTCCAACAATCCGGATGGCATCGAAATCAAGTCGATGAAGGGTGCAAACGGTATACCGCTTGATGGCATACCCTTTCATCCCTATTACACCGTGAAAGATATCGTTGGGGCGGTAGTGTTCCTGATATTTTTCGTTGCCGTGATCTTCTTTGCGCCGGAAATGGGTGGTTATTTTCTGGAGCATGCGAACTTTGTACCGGCTGATCCATTGAAAACCCCGGAGCACATAGCGCCGGTTTGGTATTTCACCCCCTTCTATGCCATTTTGAGGGCGATACCCAATCAACTAGGTGGCGTTATAGCCATGGGCTTATCGACCACTATCTTTTTCTTGTTACCCTGGCTGGATCGCAGCCCGGTGAAGTCAATACGTTATCGTGGTTGGAACTACAAGATTGCGCTGACTGCATTTACCATTAGCTTCCTGATGCTGGGTTGGCTGGGTATGCAACCTGCCACCACTACCTACACATGGATGGCGCGGTTTTTCACGATGATTTATTTTCTTTTCTTTATTTTGATGCCGTTCTACACAAGTAACGACAATGACAAAGCTGTCCCGGAAAGGGTGACATCATGAGAGCGCCGATATTTTTATTGGTCACAGGAATTCTCTTTAGTAGCTCGGTCTTCGCAGCATCGGGTGGTCATGCGCTTATGCACGCCAACAACGATTTATCAGATCGTGCCTCTTTGCAGCGTGGTGCGCGGACCTTTGTGAATTATTGTCTCAGTTGTCACTCAGCCGCCTACATGCGTTTTAATCGTATCGGTCAAGATCTGGGGATCAGTGATGATATTTTGAAAAGCAACCTGATGTTCGGTACAGACAAGACCGGTGATACCATGACCATCGCTATGACCAAGCTGGATGCTGAGTCGTATTTCGGAGGTGCCGCACCACCAGATCTCTCAGTGACTGCACGTTCAAAAGGCGTCGATTGGCTCTACACTTATTTCATGACTTTTTACCGTGACTCTTCACGGCCGTTTGGTGTTAATAATCTTGCTTTCAAAGATGTTAGCATGCCGCATGTGTTGTGGGAGTTACAGGGATGGCAGCGTCCTGTTTTTGATGAGGAACAACATAAAGATGGTAGTGTAACGAAAAAAATTGTTCATCTTGAACAGGAGACAGAAGGCACACAATCTCCTCAAGAATATGCAGTAACTGTCAGGGACCTGGTCAACTTCATGGACTATATCGGTGAACCTATCAAGCTCAAACGTCATAAGATCGGCTTTTGGGCGATTTTTTATCTTCTGCTTATTTTGTTACCCATCGTCTATCTCCTGAAAAAGGAATATTGGAAAGATGTACATTGAGTTGATTTATTGACTCTTAATAGTTCAACCACTTCTTAGTAGTCAACAAAGGGGAATTTTATGGTGAGTGTAGCCAACAGGCGCTCAGTAATGGTGCTGTATTCGGATACTACCAGTCCGATAGGACACGGTGTACGCATTGTATTGGCAGAAAAGGATATCAATGTAGAGGTAAATTACATCAGCGATGACCAGCGTCCGGAAGAATTGAATGATTTAAACCCATACAATACAGTATTGACGCTCATTGACAGGGAACTGGTTTTGTACGATGCCCAGATAATTATGGAATATCTCGATGAACGCTTTCCTCATCCCCCATTGATGCCAGTCGATCCCGTGAGCCGCGCCAGTAATCGACAGCTACGTTTCCGCGTTTATAATGATCTTTATTCACTGCTTGATGATATAGAAGGGGATGATGAAACTGCTGCAAATAATGCCAGAAAAAGCATGCGCGATAATCTAACCGCAATCGCTCCGGCGTTTGCCCAAAAACCTTATTTTATGTCGGACGAGTACACACTTATTGATTGTTTGTTGGCTCCTTTATTGTGGCGTATCGATCAGTACGACATTAAACTTCCTGCGTCAGCAAAAATTCTTACTCAATACGCGGATAGTTTGTTTGATCGCGAAGCTTTTAAAATTAGTATGTCTGATATTGAAAGAGAAATGAGAATCTAACACGCTTTTACCTTACGGTTTATGACATCAACTCGCCCCTATTTGTTACGTGCTCTTTATGAATGGATGATTGATAACGGATTGACACCCCATTTATTGGTTGATGCTAAAGCGGAGCACGTTGATGTTCCACGGCAATATGTTGAGAATGATAAAATTGTCTTGAACATTACGCCTGATGCCATTCAGGATCTGAATATCGGAAACGAGTTTCTCAGTTTTAACGCACGCTTTGCCGGCAAGTCCCAGCATATACTGACGCCCGTGGCGGCAGTGTTAGCAATTTATGCAAAGGAAAATGGAGAAGGTATGGTGTTTCCTGAGGAAGAAACTGAGGTCAACACTGGTTCGCCGAATAGGGATAGTCCTGTTCCCACAAAAAAACCGCATTTGAAAGTCATCAAGTAACCTTGTGATGATTCTATCCCCGGATCCTGGTGGATATGGCGATAGCCAAGATATGCTCAGCTTTTGGAATTGTGCGAAGTATTACCCCAGCTTGATTGTTACCCGCGCTTTGTTTGCTCTTGTTTGTTGGATTAAGTAGCTACAGGCAATTGTCGCTGTAATAATTATCAGGGAGAATCAGGCGAAGATTTATCGCTATACTGGAATAGCTTTACAACTTTTTGAACCCCACCTGTTTGACGAGCGATTTCAGTTGCCTTGTCCGCATCTTGCCGGTTGAGCAAGCCCATAAGATAGACCACACCGTTTTCAGTGACGACCTTAACATGTGTTCCATCCAGATTTTTCTCAACAATCAATTTGCTTTTTACCTTCGTAGTAATCACCGTATCGGCACTGCGTGACATCAGTGAGCTGGGGCCAGCTATGCTAATTTCATCATGCACATGAGTGACTTTGGGAATGTTTCTGACTATCTGGATTGCTCGCTGACGTAACTCTTCAGTGGGAGCCTCACCGCTGACCAGAACAATAGTATTAAAACTGGTGACATTAAGATGCGTTTGTTTACTGAGCTCTTTATCTTGCAGAATTTCTTTCACGCTTTTTAACTCAATAGCTTCATCCTCAATGAATGTACCGGTTGTTCGCCTGTCGTGTGCGACGTTGGCACCGGTAGCTGCACCGCCAACAATCACAGCAGCACAACCTGGTAATATTAATAAAATACTTAGCAGTGCAAGCAAATTTAAGTTTTTCATAATTATGTCTCCTGTCCGAGCAATCGTCGGTCAATTAGGTCACAAATTGAGTGAATTATCATCAAATGTACTTCCTGGATTCTTGCAGTAGACCAACTTGGTACACGGATCTCAATATCAGTATCTTGTATCAAATCTGCAATTTGTCCACCATCTCGCCCAGTCAAGGCTGCTACTCGCATATCCCTGTCGTGTGCGGCATCAATGGCATGAACAATATTGAGCGAATCGCCACTGGTACTAATTCCTAATAAGACATCGCCAGGTTGCCCTAATGCCCTGATCTGCTTTGAAAAGATATCGGCAAACTGATAATCGTTAGCTATTGATGTCAAAATAGAAGAATCTGTTGTAAGAGCAATCGCTGGCAGGCCGGGTCTTTCCATTTCAAAGCGATTCATCATCTCTGAAGAAAAATGTTGAGCGTCGGCGGCTGAACCACCGTTACCACAACTAAGTATCTTCCCTTCGTTTAGTAAACAATTGCTCATGAGTTCTGCCATAGCAGCAATTGGTGGTGCCAGTAAATCACGAGATTCAGTTTTAAGTTGAATACTTTCGTCAAAGTTTTCTATAACGCGTTGAACAGGATCCATAGTTGCTCTAATGGCTATCGTATAGTTTTTGATTATGCATCAAATGCATTTTTTATCCACTCGATATTTTTTTTATCTATCGAACCTGTCAAACAGATGACATCGTAACGGTAATAACGACTCCTGTTTTTTTCTGCCTGTTGTAAATAATGTTGGCTTGTCCGAATGATATGATTTTGCTTGCGCTTATCAATAGTTTCTATGGGATGAAGAATATGATTATTTTTTCGTGCCCGTACTTCGACAAACACGGTGATATCCTTATCTTGCATAATTAGATCAATTTCGCCCTGGGGTGAGCGATAATTACGGGTAAGGAGTTGTAAACCCTCATCTATTAATAACGCCAGGGCCTCATCTTCTGCAAGTCTGCCAAGTTCAGTTGTAGTGCCTGGTTTCAATGCATCATTTCTTCATCTATTAGCCTGGGTTTGCCATTAACGAACTTCGCCCATAAAAGTTTACGTTGTATACGACCTTCCTTAGTCATATACAAATCTCCCGTTTCACCGGAGTAGACGGCGGTGTCTTGCAGGGCCAGTTTTCCCAGAAATGGAATCATACGATAAGCATCGATACCCAATGCATATAAACGCCTCTGACCTGAAGTATCCGCTGACCAGTTACTGTTAAGACCTGCATGAACAGATGATGATTGGTTCTTTACATTCAGCAAAGCCGGCATGTCGGTAAAGAGAATGCCATTCATGTCACTATCCGCTTGTGGGTTTTCAATTCCACTATAGCTGTGTGAAGAGGAATAGACAGGAATTCCCTCTGCCAGATAAAAGCGGAATTGCGGTACGATTTGGCGTGCAGATAAAGGAACTGCAGCCATAAAAATCATATCTGCATCTTTTCGAAGCCGTGGTTCACTTTTCAAGTCACGGTTTATTTTTTGCCGCAGCTTATTGGCACGTAATTGACTACTGTCGATATTCAGAAGTTTCTTAACCGGTGTCGAATAATCCAGAGCTCGATGATCATAACTCACGTATTCAAGTACTTTGCCACCGAGTGCTGTCCAGGCTTCCCCGAAAGCACTAGCAAGCCGAAAACCCCACTCATCATTGGGGGATATTACCAGGGCTTTGTTGTGGCCATCAAAGATCCCTTTTTCTGCCACTTGCCGGGCTTCGTCCTCTGGTGAGAGACCGAACTGAATAATTTTCGGCAATTGCTGTGGACTGGCGTGTGTATTTTCATGGCTCGCTTGTTCGGCCTGATTGAGTGCCAATACGGTGACGTCTAATCTACTCTGTAGCAATGTCTCTACTGCCTGTTTCTCCAGAGGCCCAACGATGAAATCAGCGCCATCACTCACAGCCTGTCGATAGACACTTTCAATATTTAATGCGCTCGCATCATAAATGCTGATCCTGGGTCTGTGATCCTGGTTCTCATACCAGGCTGCGAGAAACCCATCACGAATGGCATGGGCCGCTTTTTCATATTGGCCTGTTAGCGGTAGTAACAGGGCAATGTGCTCGGGTTGCAGTACAGCCTTTTGACTTAAGGCCAGGATTTGTCGCGTAATAACGGGTGCTGCTGCGTGACCCTGGTACTGTTCAATCCAGCTTTGCAGAGCCTGAACAAGCATGTCAGGATTGAATAACATCGTTTGATTAATAATGGTGAGTTCTATCCAGGCGATCATGGCTTCGGATCCGCTGTTGCGTAATTCTCTTAGCACCGGGAGATTGATGCGATTAAGGTCATTCCAGATGTGATTGATGTTCGACAATCGTTCAACTGGGTCGACTAGATACTTGTTCAGTTGAATTCGTTCCTCAGCAGCGTTGATGAAACTAAGTGTCTGTTCGTAGGCCTCCGATTTTGTTCTTCGCCATAAACTTAGCAGTTCTATTGAAGTCTCTGTTCCAGGGGGAGTTGCGAGTAATTGTAGAGCGGGATTCGCCTGGTTATTTATAAGAGCAATCCGTGCCATCAAAATATTTTTATAAAAACTGTCATTTTGTTTGTCTGCCTCAATGTGCATCAAAATATCGCTAGCCTGTTCGCTATCTTCGGCCCGGATGAGACTATCCGCTGTTCTCAACTGATAGAAAACCGCCTGTTCTGGATAGATCTTTGTCAGACGAATGTACTCTTCAGCGGCGGCCAGGAAATTCCCTGTTACAATTAGCTGCTTTGCCTGTGCTTCGGGATTTTCTTCAATGGTCGTTTCTTTTTTTGTTTGCTGATTGCAAGCCTGACAAAGCAAGGCGAGCACGATGCAATAGAGCGCTATTCGCATTTAAGTGTCCCGTGTAAAATTAACATTTAGACCAGCCTAACCAAGTGGAGTTTACTGTGTCAAATCAATCTGGCCTGTTATATGTGGTGGCGACGCCGATCGGTAATCTCGAGGATATAACAGAGAGAGGCAGACGTATATTGGCTGAAGTTGATCTCATTGCCGCAGAAGACACCCGTCACAGCAAAAAGTTACTGGCACATTTGGGCATTTCCACGCCAATGTGTGCCTATCATGATCATAATGAACACAAAGCCGCCTCCGGAATCATTGAACTCCTTAAGAAAGGCAGGAATATTGCCTTAATATCTGATGCCGGGACACCTCTGATTCACGATCCAGGTTACCAACTTATAAAACTGGCCCATGAGCACGACATAAAGCTTGTTCCGGTTCCCGGGGCCTGTGCGGCGATCACCGCATTATCGGTGGCTGGCATCGCAACAGATCGTTTTATCTTCGAGGGATTTTTGCCTGAAAAACAGATGGCCAGACGCAAGCGTTTGCAGGAATTAGCGAGTGAAACACGTACCCTGGTGTTTTACGAAGCCCCACATCGGATACGCGTGTTTATGCAGGACTGCGAGAGTGCTTTTGGTCGTGATCGTCAAGCTTGTATTGGCCGCGAATTAAGCAAGTATTACGAGACTATTAAAAATGACACTTTGGAGAGCTTAAATCTTTGGCTGCAAAATGACGAAAGTCAGCTCAAGGGGGAGTTTGTCGTCGTGGTTCAAGGGGATATTGATGCCCCTGGGCATGATGAAGAAGACGCAATACGTATTCTAAAAATACTGTTAAAAGCGAGCTCTGTTAAGCAGGCTAGTACACTTGCCGCGGAGATTACAGGTTTGAAAAAAAATGACTTATATAAGTTGGCGCTGGCTTTGCAGGATAAAGTGAAAAGTAAAAAGTGAAAACAGTAAGATTTACGTCGGCGACTGGATTTCCTGCTTCACTCATCAGATGTGATAATAGTGGTAATGAAGTAGTATTTTTAGTAGCTTTGCGTCCGGGAAGTCGGCCAGGTAATCGCTGTCGTTTTACGATAGAGGAAAGTCCGGGCTCCACAGGACAGGATGCCAGGTAACACCTGGACGGCGTGAGCCGATGGAAAGTGCCACAGAAAATATACCGCCTCGCCTGGCGAGGTAAGGGTGAAATGGTGTGGTAAGAGCACACCGCGCCGCTGGCAACAGCGGTGGCAGGGTAAACCCCATCCGGAGCAAGACCAAATAGGAACCCATCAGGTGTGGTCCGCACTGGGTTCGGGTAGGTCGCTAGAGGTTTACGGTGACGTGAATCCCAGATGAATGATTACCTCTGTTAATGAAAATTATCAGGACAGAACCCGGCTTACAGGTCGACTTCCTTTTTATTAAGCGGCAAATTAACTCGCAGATATACGGAGTAAAATATGTTGGTTGTCATTTCCCCGGCGAAGAAGCTGGATTTTGAATCTTCACCGCATGCGTCCCTGGTCTATACCCGACCGGCGATGTTGCCGGCAGCAGAGGAACTCATTGATGTAGCCCGGGATTTAAGTCACAAACAAATGGCCAAATTGATGAACATTAGTGACAAGCTAGTGACACTGAATCAACAACGCTACCGCGATTTTTCCACTCCGTTTAATAAAAAAAATGCCAAACAGGCCGTGTTGTCCTTCATTGGTGACACCTACCTGGGGCTTGATGCCAGTAGCTTTTCTGAGAAGGATCATGCCCAGGCACAGCGCCACTTGAGGATATTGTCAGGTTTATATGGACTCTTACGACCGCTTGATTTGATTCAAGCCTATCGACTGGAAATGAGTATCAAGTTAAAAAATCCGAAAGGTAAAAATCTCTACGATTTTTGGGGAAAACAAATTACTGATGGACTGAATAAAGCCATTACTAAATCCGGGAGCAATTTCCTGCTCAATTGTGCGTCCATCGATTACTTCAAGGTTGTCGACGCCAATTTAATCAAAGCGGAAATTATTACCCCAGTTTTCAAACAAGTTAAAAACGGCCAGGCTCGGATGATTGGGATGATGGCCAAGCGGGGTAGAGGCGCCATGGCGCGCTTCGTTATCCAGAACAACATTCATTCTCCCGAAGATCTGAAAGACTTCAGTGCTGAGGGCTATCGATTTCAAAGTACAGCTTCCGATCCGCGAATATTCGAGTTTCACCGACAGGCCTGAGTAAGGAGCAGCCAGGTCGAAACTAAGGTCTTTACACTCGGGACCTAAAACTGTGCCAAGAGAGTGTATTTTCGACCGTTCATCTCACAACTTAAGGAATCACTTTAATATAAAATCTCAAGATAATGATATAAAAAGAGATAGTTAAGGCAAAGTCCTGCATTTCTGTTCCTATTTTCAACTTTTCGCTCATAAGTGTCTGTTACACAGACAGATTTCCTCCATAAAATCGCAAGATTTGCTTGACACAATAGATCACAAGTTCCTATAGTTCACACGGTGGGGAAAAGTGGGGGAAAGTGGTTTTTTCCAATAAATCAGGGGTTAAGCATGTTTCGGGGTTTCAGTACCGTCAGTATCGATAGCAAGGGCCGTCTCGCGGTGCCTAGTCGTTTTCGTGATCGTCTTTCAGCGATTGCTGGCGGCTGCCTTGTGCAAACCTTAAATCCTCTTGATAGATCTCTCTGGTTATACCCCCTGTCCGAATGGGAACTGATTGAAACGAAGTTGGCGGCTTTGTCCGATTTCGATAAACAAAGTCGTCGTGCTAAACAAATGATGCGTGGATACGCTACTGATTGTCAACTGGATGGGCAAGGTCGAATTTTGCTGGCGCCTGAATTACGAGATTATGCTTCCTTGAATAAACAGTCGGTGATACTTGGACAGGGCAACAAATTCGAGATCTGGAACCTGAAAAGTTGGGAAGATCAGCGGGACCAATGGCTGGAACAAGTAGGAAATGAGGATGATGAACCTTCCGATCCTTTGAAAGGTTTGTCACTTTGACGCGACGACCACATCACTAAGTATCCTGGATGAAAATCGATGATTATACGCATACACCTGTGTTGCTTGAGGAGGTGTTAGATGGTCTTGCAATACGCTCGGATGGGTTTTATGTTGACGCGACCTTTGGTCGTGGTGGCCATTCGCTGGCCATTTTGCAGAGGCTCAATCAACAAGGTCGACTTCTCGTATTCGATAAGGATCCAGATTCCGTCAAGATTGCGAAACGTTTCGCCAGTGAAGATGATCGATTCGGTTTTGTCCATGCCCCCTTCAGTGACATTCAGGAACATATTGTTAAAGAGGGCAAATTGGGTGCCGTCAACGGCATTTTATTTGATCTTGGAATGTCTTCGCCACAGTTGGACAAGCCTGAGCGTGGATTCAGTTTTTCAAGAGACGGTGATCTGGACATGAGGATGAATCCTGACACAGGCACCAGTGCTAGCGACTGGATTAATGCGGCGAAAGAGAACGAGATAGTAAGAGTCTTGCGAGATTATGGAGAAGAACGTTTCGCAAGACGAATTGCAAAGAAGATTGTTGAGTATCGTACAGAAAAACAAATAAACCGAACCGCACAACTAGCCGAGTTGATTGTTTCAGCCGTACCTTTTCGCGAAAAGGAAAAACATCCAGCGACACGTTCGTTTCAGGCGATACGCATTTTTATAAATGATGAACTGGGAGAACTTCGTCAGGCATTGAAACAGGTTAACAGCATATTGACGCCGGGCGGGCGACTGGCGGTGATTAGCTTTCACTCCTTGGAAGACAGGATTGTGAAACGCTACATGCGTGAAGAGTCCCTGGGTGATGACTATCCGCAGGATTTACCAGTTACAGCCAGTCAATTGCATCCCCGAATGAAAATTATTGGTAAGGCGATCAAACCCGGAGCAAAAGAGATCGAAAATAATCCCAGAGCACGTAGTGCCGTACTTAGGTTTGCGGAGAAACTTGCCGCATGAAGGTATTCCTGATTCTGGTTTTACTTTTTGCGGTGATTTACTCCGCTATTGACGTCGTGTTAGCTCAACATATGGCAAGGAAGCTTTTTGTAGAAATACAGGAGCTGGAACAGCGCCAGGATGATTTAAACGAGGAATGGGGAAAGTTACAACTTGAGCAAAGTACCTGGGCGACCGATGACAGGGTAGAGGAGCTTGCAAGGATGAAATTGGAAATGACCGAACCAGATGTAAGTTCATTAGTTTTAATAATGCAATGAAGCACGAGCAAACTATTGTTACCTACCCTGCACGTCGATGGCTAATGCTAATCGTTTTTTTAAGCGCAACTTCATTTTTGCTCTGGCGTGCATTCGATTTACAGGTTCTGAATCAAGATTTTTTACGTAACCATGGCGACGCGCGTGCTCTGAGAACAGTCAGTATATCCGCTCATCGAGGCATTATCACCGATCGCAATGGCGAGCCATTGGCGGTGAGTACCCCAGTCCAGTCAATATGGGCGAGGCCACAGCAATTGCTGCAGTCCGGCGCTGATTTATCTGCCCTCGCGGCAGCATTGGAGATGAGCACACCTTCTTTACGTGATTTACTTCAGAGTCGTCTGCATCGGAAGTTTGTTTATCTAAAACGTCAAACAAAACCACAACTGGCGCGTGCGATTGAAGAGCTGGAGCTACCGGGAGTTTACATGGAGCGTGAATACAAGCGCTTTTATCCTAGCGGCGAGATAACTGCACACCTCATCGGTTTTACGAATGTTGATGATGCAGGGCAGGAAGGACTGGAGTTGGCTTATGATCAATGGTTGCAAGGTACTTCTGGTTCCAAACGCGTCTTGAAAGATTTGCTTGGACGCGTAATCGAAGATGTGGAAAGTATCGAACCTGCAAGCCCTGGAAAATCACTGGAGTTGAGTATAGATCGACGTATACAGTATTTGGCTTATCGGGAACTAAAGGCTGCTGTGACCTTTCATCGCGCGCGTGCCGGCATGTTGGTGATGCTTGACGTCAATACCGGCGAAGTAATGGCGATGGTAAATCAACCTTCTTACAACCCTAACAATCGTAGCGGGTTTAAAAGCAATCATTTTCGTAATCGTACGACTACCGATGTATTTGAACCCGGTTCGACCCTGAAACCTTTCACCATTGCAGCTGCACTGCAATCCGGATTGTATGACCGTACATCACGAATTGAAACCGCCCCTGGGTATTTAAGAGTGAGCGGTCATACGATTAAAGATCACCAAAATTATGGCAATCTGGATTTGACGAATATTCTTAAAAAATCCAGCAATGTTGGTGCTAGTAAAATCGCCCTGGCCTTAGGCCCGGAAAAAATATGGGAGATGTATGCAAATATTGGTTTTGGTCAATCAACGGGCAGCGGTTTTCCAGGTGAGTCATCTGGATTACTGAACGGCTACAGAAATTGGTCAGAAGTAGAGCTGGCAACGATGTCGTTTGGCCATGGGATAGCCGTGACGGCTTTACAATTGGCGCAGGCCTATTCCGTTCTGGCAAATAATGGCGTGTTACATCCTGTTTCCTTTCAGAAAGTTACGGGACCCGTGGAAGGCAGGCAGGTCTTGCCAGTTGGGGTGGTCGAGAATGTAAAACTGATGCTTGAAACGGTTGTGCAGCAGGGAGGTACAGGTCTTAGGGCTGCGGTAAAGGGTTATCGTGTTGCAGGAAAAACGGGTACTGCTCACAAGGCTGTCGCCGGTGGTTATGCAGAAGACCGCTATATGTCAGTTTTCGCTGGTATGGCGCCGGTAAGCAGGCCCAAACTGGTGATGGTCGTGGCCATCGATGAGCCGCAAAGTGGCGAGCATTATGGTGGTTTAGTTGCTGCGCCAGTTTTTTCCAAGGTGATGCAGGGTGCATTAAGAATACTAAACGTCGCCCCGGATGACATGGCATCCTTCGAAAGCAAGATCGTTGTTGCTAATGCAAGTAATGAGTCAAATCAGGTGTTGTGGCAATGATGGCACTCAAAAAACCGACAGATGAAATAACTCTGGTCGATCTTCTAGGCGACTTTATAGAGATTGATGCAGTCGACAACCGGTCTTTGAGTGGATTGAAAAATGATAGCCGTGAAATCAAGCCCGGCGATTTGTTTCTCGCCTGTCGCGGTTATAGTAGTAACGGGGCTCAATTTATTGATGACGCAATCTCGGCTGGCGCCTGCGCAGTAGTCGTAGAAGCTGATCTTGTTAGTAAAAATGCAAAATATGCCGTGCCAGTGATCAGGCTAATGAATCTTTCTGCCAGGCTTGGTCTCATTGCACATCGTTTCTATCAAGGTCCTTCGGACGCACTAAATGTTATTGCTGTTACTGGCACTAATGGCAAAACTTCAGTTGCACAGTTCATTGCAATGACATTGAGCGCGGTAAACGGTAGAGATGTTGGCCTTATAGGAACCCTGGGGATAGGTACTGCTGGCAAGCTACGCCCGGGTGTCAATACGACTCCGGATGCACTGACTATTCATCACACGCTCGCTGAAATGCGAGATAACGGAACTGAAAACGTGGTCATGGAAGTCTCCTCTCACGGTTTGGTAGAGGCACGCGTTGCCGGTGTGAGTTTTGATATAGGAATATTTACGAATCTTAGTCAGGATCATCTTGATTATCACGGAACTATGGAAGCTTATGCTGAAGCCAAGCGTCAGTTATTTTTGTTTGAATCATTACGAAGTGCCGTAATTAATATTGATGATGAGTATGGCCAACATCTGAAAAACGAATTGGAGGGTAAGTTACGAGTCATAAGCTATAGCACCAGGCAAAAAACCTCCACTGAAGAGGCGAATGATCATGTTTATGGATATGTTACTGATACAGCTCTCGGCGCTCTATCTCTTAATATAACCAGTCCATGGGGAGAGGGCACCTTAAGCAGCAAATTAAGTGGCGAATTTAACGCAGGTAATCTACTAGCCAGTCTGTCAGCTTTATGCCTGTCCGGGATCACTTTTACGCAAGCACTTGAAGGACTTTCAAATGTTGATGCGGTAGCGGGCAGAATGGAATGCTTTGCGAAAGCAGGTTTCGCTCGAATTATTGTTGACTACGCCCACACACCTGATGCTTTAGAAAAGGCACTCACCAGTTTGCAAAACATTACCGAGGGAAGACTTATTTGTGTTGTCGGTTGTGGCGGTGATCGAGATAAAAGCAAGCGTCCACTAATGGGAAAGATAGCAGAAAATAATTCCGATCAAATCATTCTAACCAGCGATAACCCGAGGAGTGAAGATCCGCTTGCGATTATTGAACATATCCTGGCTGGTTTCGAGAGAAGGGATGCAGTAAACGTAATTCCGGATCGTTCTGCTGCTATCGCTCACGCAATCAAATCGGCACACGTAGACGACGTTATATTGATTGCCGGTAAAGGACATGAAACCTGGCAAGAGATAGCGGGTGTGCGTACGCCTTTCAGTGACCGACAACTGGTAAGAAACCTTCTGGAGAAAACAGAATGATCCAGATGCGTTTATCGGAAGCCGCTGGGATTTTGAACGCTGGTCTGTATGCTGAAGACTTGCTGTTTAGGGGATGCAGTACCGACACTCGCAATCCCTGTGAGGGCGCATTGTTTATTGCTTTACATGGTGAAAACTATGACGGTCATAAATTTGTCGATCAGGCGATCCAGGGCGGTGCAGTAGCGGCGATGGTTGAGCGTGAATTTAACGATCCTTCACTGCCTATGATGATAGTGCAGGACACGAGACGGGCAATGGGTGAATTGGCCAGTGCCTGGCGGACTAAATTTACTCTACCTGTGATTGCCGTCACCGGTAGCGCTGGCAAGACCACGGTAAAGGAAATGTTGGCGTCGATTTTGTCAGCGCATGCGCCGGTGCTTTCCACCTACGGAAATTTTAACAATGATATTGGCGTGCCATTAACGTTGTTTGGGCTGCACGGCCAGCACAAGTTTGCAGTAATAGAGATGGGTGCTAACCATCCTGGTGAGATCGCCAATCTCGCAGCAATGACAAAACCAAGTGTTGCTGTGATCACCTTATGTGCACCAGCGCATATCGAAGGCTTCGGTTCCATTGATGGTGTTGCCGAAGCCAAAGCAGAGATTTTCTCTGGTTTACGGCCAGAGGGGGTAGCCATCATCAATGTTGATGATCAGTACGCAGCTTCCTGGCAACTTAAAGCTTCCGGATCCAAACAACTTTCGTTTGGTATGAATAGCACCGCTGACATTAGTGGTAGGAATGTCGAGCTTAACCTGGCGAGTGGGTGTAGTCAGTTTGTTATGACGACGCCGGATGGTGAAATCGATATCAAATTGAATTTATTAGGGCTGCATAACGTAAGAAATGCGCTGGCAGCAGCAGCCTGTTGTGTGGCAATCGATATTCCTTTGCAGCAAATTAAGGAAGGTTTGCAGCGAATGCAAGCAGTGAAGGGGCGTATGCAATCCAGAGCAGGTATAAAAAATTCTCGGATTATTGATGATACCTATAATGCTAATCCAGCTTCGCTCGAAGCCGCTATTCAGGCAGCAAGCATCACATCGGCTCGTTGCTGGTTAGTGCTGGGTGATATGGGTGAATTAGGTGATGCGGCTGTGTCTTCGCATCAACAGGCGGGCGAAATTGCACGAGCCGCCGGTATTGAACGACTCTATACCCTCGGTGAACTTGGCGAGTATGCAGTGCAGGCGTTTGGCACAGGTGCCAGACATTATACCGATCAGGCCACCTTGATTGAGACACTTGTTAGTGAGATGGGGGAAGGGCTTACGGTACTGGTAAAAGGCTCACGCGCTATGGCCATGGAACACGTCGTGCATTCGCTGGTGCAAGGAGACTGATCCATGTTGCTATGGTTAACTGAATATTTAACACAATTTCATAGTGGTTTTAACGTCTTCCAGTACATCACCATGCGTACCATTTTAGGCGCATTGACATCATTATTTATTGGATTGTTAGTCGGACCAAAATTAATTCTAAGTTTGGAAAAACTTCAGATTGGTCAGACAGTACGTGATGACGGACCAGAGTCTCATCTATCGAAGGCCGGCACGCCAACGATGGGCGGTATGTTGATACTGGTATCGATTGCCTTTAGTACCTTGTGTTGGGCGGACCTGAGTAACAGGTACATTCTCGTTGTCTCGACCGTGACTTTGTTATTCGGACTAATCGGATGGGTCGACGACTATAAAAAGGTCATACAGGGAAACTCAGTCGGTATCAGGTCACGATGGAAGTATTTCTGGCAGTCCGTTGTCGGTTTTTCGGCGGCCTTATTTTTGTTCATGAGCGCTCAGAGCCCGACGGAGACGCAACTTATTATTCCTTTTATAAAAACCGTTAACCTGGATATGGGCTGGATGTTTGTCGTACTTGCGTATTTTGTCATCGTTGGATCAAGCAATGCCGTAAATCTTACTGATGGTCTTGATGGTCTGGCAATACTCCCAACAGTGATGGTTGCAGGTGCGCTTGCTATTTTTGCTTACGCGGCGGGTCATGCGCGTTTCGCAGAATATTTAAGTATTCCTTATGTACCAGGCGTTGGTGAAGTTAGTGTTTTCTGTGGCGCGATCGTGGGCTCTGGCCTCGGCTTCCTCTGGTTTAACACCTATCCTGCACAGGTTTTTATGGGAGATATTGGCGCATTGGCATTGGGTGCGGCTTTGGGCGTCGTTGCGGTAGTTGTCAGACAGGAGCTGGTTTTATTCATCATGGGAGGTGTGTTTGTGATGGAAACAGTGTCTGTCATCTTGCAAGTGAGTTCATTCAAACTTACCGGCAAACGAATATTTCAAATGGCACCGCTGCATCATCATTACGAATTGAAAGGCTGGCCAGAACCCAGGGTGATTGTTCGCTTCTGGATCATTACTTTTATCCTGGTGCTTGTAGGTCTTGCTAGCCTCAAGGTTCGTTAATGCCTGACTATGAATTCGATATCGTTAAAAAGAAAAGAGATGACTGAATCAGTATCACAGTTTGACAGTATTGTTATTGGTCTCGGTAAGACAGGTGTCTCCGTTGCCGATTATTTACTGGCACAGGGGCAGCGCATTGCCGTGGTCGATTCTCGTCTACAACCGCCTGACATAGAGAGCTTCGTACATCGTTATCCGAACGTTCCACTTTACCTGGGGGCGTTTGAACAAAGCATTCTTAGTCGAGCTACACGCCTGATCCTCAGCCCTGGAGTGTCCATGCGGGAGCCAGCCATACAGAAGGCAATGGCAACAGGCGTGCAACTCAGTAGCGATATTGAAATATTTTGTCAGCAAGCAAAAGCGCCGATTATTGCTGTTACAGGCTCCAATGGTAAGAGCACGGTCGTGACACTACTGACAAGCATGATAGAACAGAGTGGGTATAGGGCAATACTGGCTGGCAATATCGGAATACCAGTGCTGGATATTCTGCGAGATGATATTCCTGATTTTTATGTGTTGGAACTTTCGAGTTTTCAATTGGAAACTTTGAGTTCTTTAAACGCCATAGTTTCACTGGTACTAAACATCAGTCCTGATCATATGGATCGCTACGAAAGTTTTGCGGAGTACGTAGCGACCAAGCAAAGAATTTATGCCGGCGACGGAAAGATGGTGCTCAATAGAGATGATTCCCTGGTTGCAGATATGGCGAAACAAAATAGAACGGCAATTTTTTATGGTTTATCCGAGCCGGACGAAAACGATTTTGGCCTACGAACGATTAATGAAGAGATCTTTCTTTGCCACGGCGAAAAAGAACTTATGCCCGCGTCTGCGCTTAAGCATCACGCTCGATATAATATTTCTAATGCGCTTGCAACATTGGCTCTGGGGCACGCAATAGGATTGCCAATGCAAAGCATGCTGACAGCGCTGCAGGCATTTTCGGGTTTGCCGCATCGCTGTCAATGGTTGGCAAATATCGAAGGTGTAAACTGGTTTGATGATTCCAAAGGTACTAATGTCGGTGCAACTTGCGCTGCTATCGAAGGTTTGGGAAATGACCAGCAGCTAATCCTGATTGCAGGCGGTGATGGAAAACAGGCAGATTTCTCTCCACTGACAAAGGCCATAAAAGAACATGTGCGAATCACTATACTAATTGGAAAAGATGCCGGTCTTATAGATCAAATTTTAGCAAAAGAGAGCCAACGTTATTTTGCTACGAGCATGGAAGCCGCCGTTAGCACGGCAGCTAGTTTGGCTCGGTCAGGTGAGGCAGTACTGCTATCACCGGCATGTGCGAGCCAGGATATGTTTCGTGACTACAAGCATCGTGGAGAAGTCTTTGGCAAGGCTGTGCGAGCATTGACAGGAGCTCGGAAATGAAGCAAAGGCGCCAGGCAAGTTCACACCTGCACAACGGCAGGGCTATTGGTAAATTGCCGCAGTATGATTTTTACCTTATAGGCCTTACTTTGTTTCTGGTTGGCCTAGGTCTGGTCATGGTAGCGTCGGCATCTGTAACAGTGGCGGAACGGCACTTTATTGAACCCTTACATTACTTCTGGCGGCAAAGTATTGCAGCTGCGTTAGGCTTGTCCATTTCCTTTCTGGTGATAAAAACACCTCTGGCCATCTGGCGACAGGTCAGTGTGCCTCTGTTGATGCTTGGCGTATTTTCATTAATTTTGGTTTTAATCCCCGGGGTTGGGCGTGAGGTCAATGGAAGTATGCGCTGGATCAGTTTAGGTCCGTTTAATTTACAAAGCTCCGAGCCGATAAAAATATTTGTCATTACTTACATGGCCGGATACCTGGTACGCCACCGGGATAAAGTGATAAGTAGTTTTGCGGGCTTCATCAGACCTATAGGTGTCGTTACTCTGGTAGCTGGATTGTTATTACTTGAGCCCGATTATGGTTCAGCGGTGGTTCTATTTGCGACGGCTCTGGGTATGTTGTTTATGGGCGGAGTGCCATTGAGTCGATTCCTGGCCTGGATGTGTGCTGCGACTGCGGTGTTGATGAGCCTGGCAGTACTTTCTCCTTATCGTCTGCAGAGATTAACCAGTTTTCTTGACCCCTGGCAGGATCCGTTCAACAGCGGTTTCCAATTGACTCAAGCTTTGATCGCTTTTGGCCGGGGTGAATGGTTTGGTGTTGGACTGGGCAACAGTGTGCAAAAACTATTTTACCTGCCTGAAGCCCACACCGATTTCGTCTTTGCGGTTTTCGCAGAAGAATTTGGCCTGCTAGGTAGCGTATTGTTAATTTTGGCCTTCCTGTTTCTAGTGTGGCGTGCCTTTGTGATTGCAAAGCTTGCGGAACAATCCGGTAAAGATTTTGCCGCCTATGTGGCCTATGGCGTTGGTACACTGATTGGTTTGCAGGCCTTTATTAACATGGGCGTCAATATGGGCGTTTTGCCTACAAAAGGATTGACTTTGCCTTTAATAAGTTACGGCGGAAATAGCATGGCCGTCAGTTGTGTGTTGATTGCGCTGCTGATCCGGGTTGATCTGGAAAATCATCAAATCGCAAAAAATGAAATACCGGAGGCGAGTTCAAGCTATGTCGCATGACCGTATACTCATTATGGCGGGAGGCACTGGGGGGCATGTCTATCCAGCTTTGGCGGTTGCAGATTATCTGCGTGATCGTGGTGCGGGGATCCGTTGGCTGGGCACAGAAACCGGTCTTGAGGCACGCGTCGTTCCAGCAAAAGGATATTCATTATCGACAATTAAAGTGGCCGGGTTGCGTGGTAAAAGTTTGATGAGTCTTTTACTCGCTCCTTTCATGCTGTTCGCCGCAATACTCCATGCCTTAGTACTCATTCGTCAATTCAAGCCAGATGCAGTGCTTGGAATGGGCGGCTATGTCAGCGGTCCCGGGGGCGTCGCGGCATGGTTATTACGCGTGCCCCTGTATATTCATGAACAAAACGCGATCGCTGGTTTGACAAACCGTCTACTTGCTCCTTTGTCAAAAATGATTATGCAGGGTTTCCCTGACACTTTTGATGCTGGTAGTCGGGTGAAAACTACTGGTAATCCAGTACGCAGTGAAATCATCCGTTCAGCGAAAGTTGAAACGCGAAATGCCAATGACGAAAAAGATCATGTTTGTCTATTGGTATTGGGAGGCAGTCTTGGCGCCAGAGCGCTTAACCAGACGGTTCCCTCGGCCTTAAAATGTCTGTCAGCAGAGTGCCATTTTCAAATATGGCATCAAACAGGCACGCAACACTTTCAGGAGACTAAAGGAATATACGAAAAATTTGATCTGCACGAGGCGCGGGTTGATGCCTATATAGAGGATATGGCTGGCGCCTATGAGTGGGCGGATCTGGTCTTGTGTCGAGCAGGGGCACTAACCCTGGCGGAATTGTGTGTATCTGGATTGGCCTCGATTCTTGTTCCTTATCCTCATGCCGTCGATGATCATCAGACGGTCAATGCACGGTATCTAAGCGATAAAGGCGCGGCAATACTCTTGCCGGAGACAGATCTTCAGGCAGATACGCTGGCGACTTTGCTCAGCGGATTATGTAATGCGCGTTCCCGTTTACATGATATGGCAGCGAAGACTCGTCAACTGGCTCAGGTGGATGCCACCGTTCAAGTGGCGCAAATATGTTTAGGGGGTGCCAGTGCCTGATTTTGATAGACACGTGATGGGAAGGGTCAAGAGTATCCATTTCGTTGGCGTGGGCGGCGCTGGCATGAGTGGTATTGCCGAAGTGTTGCACAATCTGGGCTACCAGATTACTGGCTCCGACATCAAGCAGAATCAAGCGACACAGCATTTGCAGGGCCTTGGTGTTCATGTAAACACACAGCATAAAGAAGCGCACATTAACGGTAGTGATGTGGTCGTGGTCTCCAGTGCGGTTGATGCCGATAATCCTGAGTTGATTGCGGCCAGGAAAAAACGCATTCCGATTGTACGACGCGCGGAAATGCTCGCAGAACTGATGCGTTTTCGTCAGGGCATTGCCATCGCTGGCACGCACGGCAAGACCACCACAACCAGTCTGATCGCCAGTGTTCTGGCAGAAGCAGGTCTGGATCCTACTTATGTCATAGGTGGTTTGCTAAATAGTAGAGGATCAAACGCGAGGCTTGGCACGGGTAAGTTCCTGGTTGCCGAAGCAGACGAAAGTGATGCGTCATTTTTACATTTGCAGCCCGTGATGACAGTGCTCACTAATGTAGACAGCGATCATCTCGATACTTACGGCGGTGATTTTCAGAACCTTAAAAACAATTTTCTCGAATTTCTTCACCGTCTTCCTTTTTATGGTCTTGCAGTATTGTGTATCGATGATGCTGGCATTAATTCGATTTTACCAAAAATAAGCAGACCATTTGTGACATACGGTATGAGCGATGATGCTGATTATCGTGCTCAGGACATCCGTCATGATAAAGGCAAAACCTATTTTACCGTGTCGAAAGCCGGCCAGGAAAACTGGCTTGAAATTGAGTTGAATATGCCTGGCAATCATAACGTGCTTAACGCGCTTGCAGCGATTGCGATTGCCGCCGAGCTCGATGTAAAAGAGGACGCAATAATTAGTGCCCTCTCGGGCTTCGCTGGTATTGCAAGACGCTGTGATGTTTTTGGGGAAATCACCATCCTGGGGAAAAAGATTTTGCTCATTGATGATTATGCACATCATCCCTGCGAAATTGCCGCCATCAAGGAGTCTGTAAGGCTGGGTTGGCCCGGGCAACGTATTGTCGCAATTTTTCAACCACATCGATTTAGCCGGACTCGTGATCTCTTTGACGAATTCTGCCAGATACTTTCCGAGTTTGATGTCTTGATTTTATTGGACGTATATGCGGCAGGCGAAGTTGCCATCCCTGGCGCTGATAGTCATGCCCTCAGTCGAAGCATTCGAATGCGCGGCAAACTGGATCCTTTGTTTGTGGAGAACCGCGAAGAATTGCGAACAATGCTACCCAACATTGTTCAGGATGAGGACATTCTCCTGGTGATGGGAGCGGGCGACATCGGCACGTTGGGGCGGGAGCTACATGAATGTTACGGAGAACCATTACATTGAGGAGCCTGGGTTTTGGAAGCAGCTTTGATTGAAACGACTTATGGTTCGGATGGTTTAGCCATGCAAGGAACTTTATTACTTGATGAAGCGATGGCAAAGCACACCTCCTGGCGGACTGGCGGTAAGGCCGATAGATACTATATTCCGGCAGATCTTGAAGATTTGTCTTTATTTCTGTCTCAACTGAATGATGAAGAGGAAATTTTGTGGCTTGGTCTCGGGAGCAATCTGTTAGTGCGCGACGGCGGGATCAAAGGAACCGTGATTGCGAGCAGCGGAGTATTAAATGAGATGAGCTTGCAATCACCAAACATTCGGGTAGGCGCTGGCCTGCCATGCGCGAAAGCCGCCAGATTTAGCGCGAGTAATGGCTTGTCTGGAGCCGAGTTTCTCGCGGGAATTCCCGGCACTATTGGCGGCGCCCTGGCCATGAATGCCGGTGCTTTTGGTGGTGAGATGTGGGATATCGTAAGTAGTGTGGAAACCATAAATCGACGGGGCGAAAGACGAATACGGCAGGTCGATGAATTTGAGACGGCCTATCGTTATGTCAACATCGATATTGACGAATGGTTTGTTTCAGCGAATCTGGTCTTAAGAAACGATAATAAACAGATCGCTCGCTCGAACATTCGAGAATTACTTGCACAACGCTCTGCGAGTCAGCCCATTGGCGAACCCAGTTGTGGTTCTGTTTTTCGCAATCCAGAAGGAGATTACGCAGGAAGACTCATTGAAGCTTGTGGTTTAAAAGGCAAGTCTATAGGTGGCGCAAGTGTTTCTGAAAAGCACGCGAATTTTATTATCAATAAAGGTAATGCGACTGCCGCAGATATTGAAAAACTTATCCTGCACATACAAGAAACTGTCGAAGCAAAGCACCATGTGCTATTGCAGACCGAAGTTCGCATAGCGGGAAATTCAAAGTGATTAATTTACCGGTTGAGATATGAGCTCACGTAAAACCAAAGATATGTATGGAAATCGCTACGGAAAAGTGGCGGTTTTGATGGGAGGTGATTCGGCCGAGCGCGTTATTTCTCTTGAGACTGGACGCGCGGTGCATGCGGCTTTGTGTCGACGAGGCATTGATGCTACGGCTTTGGATGCAAGAGACGGAGTAATAAAAAAATTATTGGAAGGAAAGTTTGACCGGGTATTTATCGCCTTACATGGCCGGGGAGGGGAAGACGGGGTGATCCAGGGTGCCCTGGATACCTTATCAATTCCCTACACGGGTAGTGGAGTGTTGGGGTCGGCCCTCGCCATGGATAAAGTGCGCAGCAAAATTATTTGGCAACAACATGGTTTGCTGACACCAGAATTTATGGAAGTGCATAGCGAACAAGATCTTCGTCTGGCGGTTGAAAAAATCGGACTGCCCATGATGGTAAAACCTGTACATGAAGGATCCAGCTGTGGAGCAAGTAAGCTGACCGAGGTAGCAGATATTAAGAATGCCTGGCGTATCGCAAATCAATTTGAAGATGGTGTGATGGCCGAAAGCTGGGTGAATGGCGATGAATACACTGCGGCAATTCTTGGACAGCAGGTTTTGCCCTTGATCCTCCTGAAGACGCCGCATGAGTTTTATGACTATCAGGCAAAATATGAAGTGGATACTACGCAATATATTTGTCCGTGTGGGCTTGATGAAAAACGCGAAAAAGCGATCAGCGCAATTGCATTGAGGGCCTTCAACGTCGTAGGTGCCAGCGGATGGGGACGCGTTGATCTATTTGTTGACCAGGTCGGGAACGTTAACTTGATTGAGGTCAATACGGTACCGGGTATGACAAGTCACTCTCTGGTGCCAATGGCGGCCAGACAGGCCGGTCTGGAGTTTGATGACCTTGTGTTACGTATACTTGATACCAGCTGTGTACAACTTGTTGCAGAGGAAACAGCGACGGCATGAATGCACAGGTAATGACAAATTCTATGGCAGAAGAAAAGTTCTCAATGGAGGACGAACAAACTGTATCGACGGTCAGACCCATGTCACGCCCTGTATTTAGTCTGCTTTTCATTTTGCTCATTTTCGTTTTGTGTGCCTTTGGTAGCTCGCGACTAATGGATCCAGCCACTCTGCCTATAAGACATGTTCGTATCGAGGGAAATTTTCAGCATTTGTCCACAGAAAAAATGCAATCGATGGTATCCAGTGTTATTCGCGGTGGTTTTTTTAATCTTAATGTCATGAACATAAAAGAAACTCTACTTCGCGAACCCTGGGTGGACTCGGTCATTGTACAAAGGGTTTGGCCTGACGGTCTAAACGTTTATGTAAAAGAGCAAAGTGCAATAGCCCATTGGAATAAAAACGATCTACTGAATGTCTCGGCACACATATTTTCTCCAGAGAACGCAGGTCAGATTGGAGGATTACCTGAACTATTCGGTCCAGCCTATACCCAAACTCTTTTGCTTGAGCGTTATCGCGAGATAGAGAAGGCCTTAACACCTTTCGCGATAACAATTCAAAGTTTAACACTGAGTGAAAGGCGAGCCTGGCAGATTCAACTGCAAGACGGCCCCTTAATATTGTTAGGCCGAAATGATGTTGATTCTCGCATAGGACGTTTTACTCAATCAGCGATAACGAGTTTAGCTGATGAAATAAAAAACGTTAAACAGATAGATATGCGCTACACCAATGGCTTCGCCATACAGTGGCTTGGCGACTCCGAAAAACCAATTGAATCAGGGCTGGAGAATAATGGCTAAACGAGTTGATAAAAACCTAATTGTTGGTCTGGATATAGGAACCTCAAAAGTTGTCGCCATCGTGGGAGAGATTACAGCTGATGGAGAAATCGAAATTATTGGTTTAGGTTCCAGTCGTTCCCGCGGTTTGAAAAAGGGAGTGGTGGTAAACATTGAATCAACTGTGCATTCCATTCAAAGAGCGATTGAGGAAGCCGAGCTTATGGCTGGTTGTGAGATCCATTCCGTTTATACAGGGATTGCAGGCAGTCACATTCGCAGCCTCAACTCTCACGGAATTGTTGCCATACGCGATAACGAGGTATCAATCGGAGATATAGACCGTGTTATTGATGCCGCCCGAGCAGTGGCGATCCCTGCGGATCAAAAAATACTGCATATATTACCTCAGGAATTTGTAATTGATTCTCAGGAAGGTGTGAAAGAACCGATAGGAATGTCTGGTGTCCGTCTTGAAGCAAAAGTGCACATGGTGACCGGGTCGGTGAGCGCTGCACAAAACATTGTGAAATGCGTGAGACGCTGCGGTCTTGATGTCGATGATGTGATTCTGGAACAATTGGCATCCAGTTATGCAGTATTGACTGAAGATGAAAAAGAACTTGGTGTTTGCCTGGTAGATATAGGCGGTGGTACTACAGATATTGCTATATTTACCGACGGCGCAATTCATCATACGGCGGTGATACCGATTGCAGGGGATCAGGTAACAAATGATATTGCCGTCGCCCTGAGGACGCCAACTCAACATGCCGAAGATATCAAAGTTCAATATGCGTGTGCACTAACACAATTGGCCAACCCCGAAGAGACTATCGAGGTTCCCAGTGTAGGAGATCGTGCTCCTCGACGCCTGGCAAGACAGACATTGGCAGAGGTAGTTGAACCTCGTTACGAAGAATTATTCACTTTGGTGCAGGCCGAATTAAGACGCAGTGGTTTCGAAAGTTTGATTGCCGCAGGTGTGGTACTGACAGGCGGTAGTTCAAAGATGGAAGGTGCTGTGGAATTGGCCGAAGAGATATTTCATATGCCGGTAAGGATTGGTATGCCGCAGCACGTGAGTGGTTTGTCTGATGTTGTCAGAAATCCCATTTATGCCACCGGGGTAGGACTGTTGTTGTTCGGTCAGCGACAAGTTCAAAACGCGGGTTCCAGTGTGCGTCTGGATGGTGGTGTCAAGGGCATTCTGGAAAGAATGAAGAGTTGGTTTCATGGCAATTTTTAACAGTTCATTGGTCTTGGTGCTCTACCCGGGTAAATCGAGCTTCATAGAAATTAATATTTTTAAATTACTTTTAAATAGGGGGTTAAACTATGTTTGAATTAGTCGACGCTGCTAATCAGGCAGCAATAATAAAGGTCATCGGTGTAGGCGGCGGCGGCGGTAACGCTGTTCAGCATATGTTATCTGTTAACATTGATGGTGTTGAATTTATATGTGCCAATACTGATTCGCAGGCACTAAAGAATTCGTCCGCACGAACCATCATGCAACTGGGTGGTAACGTCACCAAGGGTCTGGGGGCGGGTGCCAATCCAGAAGTTGGTCGACAAGCGGCTTTAGAAGACAGGGACCGTTTGATGGATGTATTGGAAGGCTCGGATATGGTATTCATTACCGCTGGCATGGGTGGTGGTACGGGAACAGGTGCGGCACCCATTGTTGCACAGGTGGCAAAAGAGATGGGTATCCTGACTGTAGCCGTTGTTACAAAGCCCTTTGGTTTCGAGGGCAAAAAACGAGCAAAAATCGCAGAGGATGGTATTCAGGAACTCGCACAATTTGTCGATTCGCTTATTACCATTCCCAACGAGAAATTGCTGACGGTACTAGGCCGTGACGTTAGTTTGTTAAACGCTTTTGGTGCGGCGAATGACGTCTTGCTCGGCGCGGTCCAGGGGATTGCACAATTGATCACCTGTCCAGGACTTATCAACGTGGATTTCGCCGATGTTCGTACAGTTATGTCTGAGATGGGTATGGCGATGATGGGATCTGGCAAGGCAACGGGAGAAGATCGCGCAAGAGTGGCGGCCGAAGCCGCTATTTCCAGCCCGCTATTAGAAGATATTAATCTTTCTGGCGCGAAGGGCATCCTTGTGAACATTACTGCCGGCATGGATCTCTCCATTGGTGAGTTTGATGAGGTTGGTTGCACGGTCAAGCAATTTGCTTCTGATAATGCCACCGTCGTCGTGGGCACAGTCATTGATCCGGAAATGAGTGGTGAAATGCGAGTCACAATTGTTGCCACAGGACTCGGCATCGACGCAGCTCAGGAAATATCGAAGATTAAGTTAGTACAATCCGCGGCGGGCGCAGTTGACTACAAGCAATTGGAGCGCCCTACCATCATGAGAAATCAGGATGCACAGGCACCTCGAAACCCCCTGGAAGACGATCCGGATTATTTGGATATACCGGCGTTTTTAAGAAGACAGGCTGATTAGTAAATGGTTTTTTGAATAAAAATTATATAGTTATCAAGTAGTTGAAAATAATCGCTGAGAAAAGCTCAGTTATAATCGAAGATCGAGCTGATCTCAGCTGGACAAAAGCTGCAGAAATCAGCACCTAATCTTGTAAATGATGAGTTGTATATATACGACAATCTGAACTTGACACTAGGAAGATTTGTCCGTAAAACAGGAGGTTGCCGTTAGGGACGCTCGGCCATACGAAAGGATTAATAAAATGATAAGGCAGAGAACATTAAAAAATGTTATCCGCGCCACTGGCGTCGGATTACATACGGGGAAAAAAGTTTTACTAACCCTGCGTCCTGCAGCGCCAAATACCGGTATCATTTTTCGTCGTATTGATGTTACGCCGGCCGTCGAAATAAAGGCGAGTCCTCACAATGTTGGCGATACCAAACTTTCTACTACTTTAATTAAAGATAATGTCAGAATTTCGACAGTGGAACATTTGCTTTCAGCGCTAGCTGGATTTGGGATTGATAACGCCTATATAGATTTAACTGCAGATGAAGTTCCTATTATGGACGGTAGTGCGGGACCCTTCGTTTTTCTGGTGCAATCAGCGGGTGTAGAAGAACAGAATGAACTGAAGAGTTTTCTTCGCATTAAAAAGCGAGTCAGGGTTGAGGATGGCGATAAATGGGCGATGTTCGAAGTATTTAACGGCTTTAAAGTTGGCTTCGGAATAGAATTTGATCACCCTGCATTTAATGAGCAAAATTGTCGTGCGGAGATTGATTTTTCAACTACTTCTTTTGTGAAAGAGGTAAGTCGAGCCAGAACATTCGGTTTCATGCGTGACGTCGAATTATTACGCGAAAACAATCTGGCTCTGGGCGGGAGTCTGGATAACGCTGTCGTCGTTGATGATTACCGCGTTTTAAATGAAGATGGACTGCGCTATGAAGATGAATGTGTTAAACACAAAATTCTCGATGCTATTGGCGACCTGTATTTACTTGGTCATAGCTTAATTGGCGCTTTTCAGGGATTCAAATCTGGACACGAGTTGAATAACTATCTATTGAAAAAGTTGCTGGCTACTGAGGATGCCTGGGAACTGGTTAGTTTTGATGATGAGGTAAATTTACCGATTTCCTTCATGCAACCAATACCGACGAGTGACTAATAAGAATTACGAATTGTGTTGAGATAGCCTAAGGAGAGCATCTCGTAACACAGGATCAGTAATCGAGTTGGCTGTATCTTGTATCAATTGAGCATTTTTGCTCGAAAGTTTTAGTGTACGTTTTTTTGGCTTTATGGGTTTGTTAGCGGGTAGCACTACCTTAATACGAAGGGTATGAGGGTAATCTACCTTGCATAGCTCGCGGACGGTACTGAGGATATCGAGTGTTTTAAATCGGAGTCTCGCCGCCCAGGCCGAACTATCGGTGTGAAGGGTCAGAGAATCCGCATCAATATTCGCTAAAATAAAATGATCACAAAGAGGAGGGGGTAATGTTGTTTTTAATTTTTCTTGATATACCTGAAGTTGAGCTGTGTGTTTATAAAGAGCGGCCAACGTGCCGTTATTCTCGTCGAGCAGGTGCTGGATTGAGACAATCCCTTTCGGTTTTTTCGTAAGCATAGACTATAGTAACCGGACCTGTTAGTAATGGAAATCCTGATCCTCTCGAAATCCAGCGCCAGGCAACGGTCCCTGACTATTGGACCGGTGAAGATAACAGTTATTATACTAACTTTGTTCGCAAGCAGTGCTGCGTTGTTTTATTCGGGTGCGGAACTTGGGAGTCAGGCATCTTCGAAATTTATTTCGAGAGTGAAGAGTCAAACTGACGCCCTCTGGCACGCTGAATTAGAAAAGCAAAGGCAGACCTTGTTTTCAGTAAGGCAACACGCAGAGAAAAGTCTCGATGCCATGGCTAGTCGACTTAGCTTGTTACAGGGACACGTCATGCGTATTGATGCCCTTGGCGCACGCCTGGCAGATATGGCCAATTTAGATGATATTGAATTTGGTGTTATGAACACACCAGGCATGGGTGGACCAACCAGCGGTCCGAAGCAACAGTCGATGAGCATTTCTGATTTGACTGAAACGTTAAATAATATCGAAATCACCCTGACAGACAGACGGGAAAAGTTGGCGGCGATGGAATCGATGCTTATCGATCAAGCATTGCAGGAACAAACACTTCCTGAAGGGAGACCTGCATTGGGTGGCTGGATGTCTTCCCTGTATGGATACCGATCTGACCCTCTAAGCGGTAAAAAGGAGTTCCATCAAGGCGTGGATTTTGCAGGTAAACCTGAAACACCTATTACTGCGGTGGCTACAGGGATAGTGATTTGGTCAGGTATACGTTACGGCTATGGAGATGTTGTTGAAGTTAGTCATGGTAAAGGCTATACCACGCGCTATGCTCATAACAAGAAAAACCTGGTAAGCGTCGGTGAGAAAGTTGAAAAAGGTGAAATCATCGCATTAATGGGTGCTACTGGACGCAGCACAGGCACTCATGTCCACTTTGAAGTTCTCAGAAATGGCAAACATCTGAACCCCAATAACTACCTCTCTTTGAAGTAAGCCCTTGCAGTAATCCAGTCTTGTTTTACACGTCGATTGATCATAATGTATCGTCACGCCAGACTTGCCCGCGAGCATGCTGAGGATGGCAGAAAGGTCTTCGCACAGCGGTAAGCGTAAAAGTGATATGACTATCGTAGAATTAGTTGACCAACAGGTAGTTCCAGGCATTTGGTTCATTTGTAGCGCTAAATGGCAGCAACGATCAGCACTCCCGTTTAATAATGAGTAATTTATGTTTAGAAAAGTTTTTACAACAATATTTGGTAGCCGAAATGAACGAGTAGTAAAGCGACTCGGAAAGTTTGTCCTACATATAAATGAACTGGAACCCGATCTTGAAAAATTGGGTGATGCTGACTTTCCGCTTGAGACCGACAAGCTGAAAAAACGAATAGAAGACGGAGAAACGCTCGAAGACGTCTTGCCAATGGCTTTTGCACTTGTTCGTGAAGCGACAAAGCGTACTCTGGGAATGCGTCACTTTGATGTTCAACTGATTGGTGGCATGGTCCTTAATAATGGAAATATTGCAGAAATGCGTACTGGTGAAGGGAAAACTCTGGTTGCGACCCTGCCCGCCTATTTAAATGCGCTTAGCGGTAAGGGCGTACATATTATTACGGTGAATGACTATTTAGCACAGCGTGATTCTGAATGGATGGGCACCATATTCTCATTTTTAGGGATGACGACAGGTGTCATTACAACGGGTCTGGACAATAACGAACGGCAACAGGCTTATTCGGCTGATATCACCTACGGTACCAATAATGAATTTGGCTTCGATTATCTGCGGGATAATATGAAGTTTGTAAAAGAGGACCAGGTGCAGCGCCAGTTAAATTATGCGATTGTCGATGAAGTAGACTCCATCCTTATAGATGAAGCCAGAACCCCGCTAATTATTTCTGGTTCTGTCGATGATCGATCCGATTTATATGTTTCTATAAATAAAATTGTACCTAAGCTGGTTCAGCAGATGATTGAAGATGGGCCGGGTGATTATAGCCTGGATGAGAAAACAAAGCAGGCTCATGTTACAGAAGAAGGACATGAGAAAATCGAGCTTTTGTTTACCCAGGCGGGCATTATTACTGAGGGTCAAAGCCTCTATGATCCCGTTAATATTCCTGTGTTACACCATCTCAGTGCGGCTTTAAGAGCGCATAAATTATTCTTGAACGACGTTGATTATATTGTTAAAGATGGTGAAGTCGTTATCGTTGATGAATTTACTGGTCGTACAATGCCCGGAAGACGCTGGTCAGATGGATTACATCAAGCCATTGAAGCCAAGGAAGGTGTAGTCATACAAAATGAGAATCAAACTCTCGCCACTATTACTTATCAAAACTATTTTCGCTTATACGGCAAGCTTTCAGGAATGACCGGAACGGCAGATACAGAAGCTTTCGAATTTCAACAAATATACGGACTTGAAGTTGTGGTAGTACCGACGCACATGAATATGATCAGAGAAGATCAATCAGACATGATATTTTTGTCGGCCAAAGAAAAATTTGCGGCAATTATTGAAGATATAAAAGAATGCGTTAATTCTAATCAGCCCGTTTTGGTAGGTACAGCTTCTATTGAAGTGTCTGAATACCTTTCCAATTTATTGAATAAAGAAAACGTTAAGCATCAAGTACTCAACGCGAAATTTCATCAAAAAGAAGCGGAAATAATTGCGCAAGCCGGGACAAGTGGTACCGTTACTATCGCCACTAACATGGCTGGTAGAGGTACAGATATTGTACTTGGAGGCAACTTTGAGGCCGAAATCAAGAATTTGGATATGCCTGATAACAGTGTTATCGATAAAATTAAAAGTGACTGGAAACTCCGGCATCAACAGGTATTGGACAGCGGCGGATTGCGTATTATTGGCACCGAACGGCATGAATCGCGGCGTATAGACAATCAATTGAGAGGACGAGCAGGCAGGCAGGGAGATCCAGGTTCGAGTCGTTTCTACTTGTCATTAGAAGACAATTTAATG